>JAFARM010000106.1 GCA_019245455.1 Sphingomonadaceae bacterium
CCGCCGGGTGCTGCAGCGATGGCCGCGCGCGGCTTCAGCGACGACGACGTGCCGCCCCTGGACGCGCCGATGCGTGTGCGGAACCCGCTGATGGCGGCTGCCGCCCGTCTGCTCGCGCTCGCCGCCGCGGTCCAGGCCGACCGCCAGGTCGCCGATGTCGCTCGCCTCCGCACCCGCGCCGACGGCGAGGCGAAGGCGTTCGAGAAGACGCTCGCCGGCCTCGGCCTGTCGAGCGAGGACAATGCGCGGGCCCGCTACGCCGTGCTAGCGACGGTCGACGACATCGTTCAGAACCTGCCCGGCGGCGCGAACAGCGACTGGCCGCGGCGCAGCCTCGTCGTCGTCAGCTTCGGCCAGGCGTTCGGCGGCGACCAGTTCTTCACAATCCTCGACACGCTGCTGCAGCGGCCGGCGGCGCACCTCGAGATGCTCGAGCTGTACCACGCCTGCCTCGCCGTCGGCTTCATGGGGCGGCTTAGGACGCTGCCCGACGGCCAGGCGCAGGTCGCCGCGCGGATGGGGGCGATCCACAACCAGCTGACGAGCATCCGCCCGCGCCCCGAGACCGACCTCGTGCCGGCATGGACCGGCGTGCCGACGCCGATGCCCCGCCTCGGCTGGCTGGTGCGCGCGGCGATCGTCGCCGCGGGATGCCTTGCGGCGATCCTGCTCCTGTTCCTCGGCGCGAAGCTGCTGCTCGACAGCCGCGACCATCCCGCCTTCGTCGCCCTGCGGCAGGTGCCGCCGGTGACGCCGGCGAGGATCGACCGGGTCGGCGGCGATGTCGTCAAGCCGTCGGGGCAGCTCGAGCGCGTGCGCGGCCGGCTGACGTCGAAGTGCATCGAGGCCAAGGACGACGGGGCGACGATCCGGCTGGTCATCGCCGCGTGTCCCGGCTTGCCACCGGGTATGTTCGACAAGGGCGCGGCCGACATCGACCGCGCCTACGAGCCGCTGATCGTCGAGGCGGGCAATGCGCTCAAGCCCGAGAGCGGCCAGGTCGCCGTCGTCGCCCATACCGACAGCGACCCGATCCGCGGCGCACTGGCGGCGACCTACGCCGATAACCTCGAGCTGAGCCAGGCGCGCGCCGCCTCGGTGCAGTCGCTGCTGGTGCCCGTGCTCGGCGCGAACCGGCTGACGGCGCAGGGCCGCGGCGATCGCGAGCCGGTCGACCGCGGCGACACGCCCGAGGCGAAGGCGAAGAACCGCCGCGTCGAACTCATCCTGCCGCGGAGCGAGTGACATGGCCGCCGTGAAGCGCTTCTTCTCGAACTGGTGGGTGCTGGCGGTGCTGGCGGCGCTGCTGTTGACGATCGTCCTGTTCTTCCTGTGCGGGCCGCTGGTCGGCGCGCTGCTGCCGTTCCGCTGGTGGGCGATCCTCGCCGTCTGGCTGGTGTTCGGCATCGTCGCCGGCATCCGGTGGTGGCGGCGGCGCGCGGCGGAGAAGGCGCTCGCTGCGGCGATGGCCGGGCCGGCCGACCTCGAGGGCGACGCCATCGCGGGCAAGATGAAGGCGGCGCTCGACCGGGCCAAGGCGGGGGGCAAGGGTTCGCTCTACGCCTCGCCGTGGTACGTCATCATCGGACCGCCGGGCGCGGGCAAGACGACGCTGATCCAGAAGTCGGGCCTTCGGCTCCTCAACGACGAGGCGGCGGCGGGCGTCGGCGGCACGCGCAACTGCGACTGGTGGTTCGCCGACGAGGCGGTGCTGATCGACACCGCCGGCCGCTACACCAGTCAGGATTCGAGCGCCGACGCGGATGCCAAGGGGTGGACGAGCTTCCTCGGCGCGCTGCGCAAGGCGCGGCCGATGCAGCCGCTCAATGGCATCATCGTCGCCATCGGTCTCGACGAGATCGCCCGCGTGTCGTCGGACGCGCTCGACCACCACGTCGTCGCCATCCGCGCGCGCCTCGCCGAACTGGGGCGCGAGCTGGGGCTCGAGCTGCCGGTCTATGTCCTGTTCACCAAGGCCGACCTCGTCGCCGGCTTCGTCGAGTTCTTCGACGACCTGTCGGTCGAGGGGCGGCGCTCGGTCGTCGGCCACACCCTGCCGCTGACGCCGGCGCGCCCGACTGTCGCCGAGTTGGCCAGCGGCTACGACGATGTCGTCCAGGCGCTCGCCGACCGGCTGCCGGCGCGGCTGCAAGCGGAGACCGACCCCGTCCGGCGCGGCGCGGCGCTGACCTTCCCGGCGCGCTTCATCGATTTGCGCGCGCGCATCGTCCGCCTGCTCGACGGCGTGTTCGGCGCCGGCGCGGCGCAGGTGGGGGCGACTGCGGGCGGCGCGCACACGGCGCGGCTGCGCGGCTTCTACTTCACCAGCGGGGTGCAGCAAGGGACGCCGTTCGACCGGCTCTTGGGCGACCTCGCCGGCACGCTCGGCACCGGGCAGCGGGCGCGGCCATCCTCCCCGCGCGCCTTCTTCGTCAACAAGTTGCTGAGCGATGTCGTCGTCGCCGAGGCCGGGATCGCCGGACCGAACGCGGCGCGGCGGCGGCGCGACCGGATGCTGAAGCTGGCGGCGGCGATCGCCGGCGGGCTGATCGCGCTGCTGCTGATCGTCGCGCTGGTGTGGAGCTATCTCGCCAATTCGAAGGCGCAGGACACGACGCTCGCACAAGCGACCGACCTCGCGGGGACGAGCAAGGGGATCGACCCCGGCGACCGCGTCTCGCTCGGCGCGTCGCTCGCCGAGCCGCTCGACCTGCTCGATGCGTTGCGCGACAAGCTGCCTTACGGCCCGACGGCGGCCGAGCACAAGCCGCTCGGGCAGCGCTGGGGGCTGTACCGCAGTGCCATCGCCGACGAATCGAGCCGCGCCTATTATGACGCGCTCCAGCGCTACCTGCTGCCGCGGATGATCACGACGGCCGAGTCGGCGCTGACCGCGGCGGGGACCGATCCCGTCGCGGTCTACGAGCCGCTCAAGGTCTACCTCATGCTCGGCAACCGCGCGGGGGCGAAGCGCGACGACGCCTATATCCTGCGCTGGCTCGAGGACGACCTGACGGCGCGGGCGCTGCCGGGCGAGGAGAATGCGCCGACGCGCGCGCGCATCCTGGCGCACGCCAAGGCGCTGCTCGCCGACGAAGGCAGCTTCGGCCGGCAGCTGACCGGGCCGCTGCTCGACGCCGGGCTGGTCGAACGGGGCCAAGCGACGATGGCGGCGATGAGCCCGGCCGAGCGCGCGCTGGCACTGATGAAGCAGCGCGTCACCGGCGAGGACTGGCGGCTGGTCGGCGACGGCATCCTCAAGGGCGAGGCCGACGCCTTCGCCAACCCGGCCGAACTGGCCGCGGTCAAGGTGCCGTTCCTGTTCACCAAGAAGGGCTTCGTCGGCGGCTTCATCCCCAACATCGCGACCATCGGCAAGGCGCTGAACGACGACCGCTGGATGCTCGGGCAGAGCGCCGCGGCGCAGGCCCCGCTCGACACCAGCGAGCTCGGCCAGCTCTATGCCGCCGAGTACACCAAGCGGTGGACGGCGGTGCTGGCGACGCCGCAGCCGGGCGACTATGCGCGCAACCCGATGGCGCTGGCGCGGCTGGCGAACCCGGCGGCGTCGCCCTTGAAGAAGCTGACCGACGCCATCGTCGCCAACACGACGAACCTGCTGCCCAAGATCAAGGCTCCGACGCTGCCCGGCGGCGCGCTCGGCAAATTCGCCGGCGACATGGCGGCGAAGCAGGCGAAGGGGTCGGCGTCGGAGGTCGCGGCGGCGGCGATCGAAGCCAACTTCACCGGCATGAAGGAGTATACCGCCGGCGACAGCGCGCCGCTGAAGCAGCTGCTCGGGGCGCTCGGCAAGTACCAGCTGGCGCTTGCTCAGGCCAAGGCGGGCGGTGGTGCCGCCGGCAGTGTCGGTGGCGGCGGTGGCGGTGGCGGTGGCGGCGGCGGCGGCTCCGGCGCGATCGCGGCGGCGGCGGCGGACCTGACGGTCGCGGCGCAGAATGCGGGCGCGTCCGTGCCCGCGCTCGCCGACTTCGTCACCCACGTCGCCGGCGGCTCGTCGAAGGCAGCCGAGACGCAGCGCACGACCGAGATCCGCGACGAGTATGCGGCCAAGGTCCTGCCCGACTGCACCCGCGTCTTCGGGGCCGGATACCCGTTCGGGTCCGGTCCCGATCTCGCGCCGGCCGACGTCAACCGCGTCGCGGGGCTCGTCGCCGGCTTCGGCCGCGACACGCTCGCGCCCTACCTCAAGAAGGACGACAAGGGCTGGACCTGGGTTGCCGAGCCGACGGTCAAGGGCTTCGACAAGGGATCGGCCGCGACCTTCCAGCACGCGACCGAGGTCGAGGCGCTGATGGGCGGCAATCTCGTCCTGCGGCTGGCGGCGGCACCGACCAACAAGGGCGGCCTGCGCCTGCGGGCCGGCGGACTGCCGATGGACCTCAGCCCCAGCGCCCCGTCGGAACGGTTCAGCTGGTCGAGCGGCGGCAGCCAGGTCGCCGAATATGCCCAGACCGGCCTGCCTGCCGGCGTCACGCCCGCGCCTGCAATCCGCGAGGAGGGGCCGTGGGCGCTGTTCCGCGTCCTCGGTCACGCCAAGAAGACGCAGCTCGGGCCGGGGCGTTACCGCTTCGCCTTCACCCCCGACTCGGCGGTCGACATCGAGGTCGCCGGCGGTCCCGACCCGTTCGCGGCGACCGGCGGCCCCTTCGCGCTGCGCTGCCCGGCCAAGCTGTGAGTGGGGTCGTGCCCGGCTTCTTCGGCAAGCTGCCGGCGCACGGCGATTTCGTCGACCGCGGCTGGGCGCGCGAGCAGGTTGCGGCGCTCGATGCCTGGCTGTCCGACGGACTGGCGGCGATCCGCGCGTCGCGCGACGATGACAGCTTCGTCGCGGCGCTGACGGCCGCCCCGCTGTGGCGCGGCTATGTCCCGCCCGGCGGGTGCGGCCCCGCGGCGCTGCACCTTGCGCTGGCACCGTCGATCGACAGTGCCGGGCGCTACTTCTTCCTGGCCGGCGGGATCGCCGGTGAGCCGGCGGCGGTGTGGGCGGTGGCGAGCCAGGCACCGGCCTTCGCCGATGCGGTCGAGGCGGCGACCTACGATGCGCTGGGCGGCGGCGTCGATGCCGATGGCTATGCCGCCGCGATCGCGGATGCGGTACCGGAAGCAACCCCGCACGGCGCGTTCCTCGCCGCCATGTCGCTGCCGCCGTCGAGCCTGTGGTGGGTGGCGCATCCGGCGGAAGGCGCGCCCCTCGGCTTCCGTGCCGAAAGGGTGGACGCCGCGCTCGCTGTCCGCCTCGTTGCGGGGGGTGAGGCATGAAGCTGCGCTTCCGCGCCGCCGTCCGCACGCACCCGGGCCTGGTCCGCTCGGTCAACGAGGATTCGGTGCTCGCCCGCGACGACATCGCGCTGTGGGTCGTCGCCGACGGCATGGGCGGCCATGCCAACGGGCAGTGGGCGTCGCAGACGCTCGTCGCGCAGTTTGCCGGCCTCGCCCTCCAAGGCGCGCCGGAGGCGCGGGGCGCGGCGCTCGTCGCGGCGCTGCAGGCGGGAAATGGCGCGATCTACGCCGCCGGCAAGGCCGCCGGCCAGTCGATGGGAACGACGGCGGTGCTGCTCCACTTCGACGGCCCGACGCTCATGTGCCTGTGGGTCGGCGACAGCCGCGCCTATCGCTTCCGTCGCGGTGGCCTGACGCAGCTCAGCCGCGATCACAGCGTCGTCCAGGAGCTCGTCGACCGCGGCAGCCTCAGTCTCGACGATGCCGAGTCGCACCCGATGGCGCACGTCCTGTCGCGCGCGATCGGCGGCGAGCCGGAGTGCCGGCCGGAAGGGATCACGGACACAGCGCTCCCCGGGGATCATTACCTGCTGTGCAGCGACGGCCTGACGAAGGTCGTCGCCGAGGAGGTCATCGGCCGGCTGCTGCGCCTGCCCAGTGTCAACGCCGCAGCCGACCGCATGGTCGCGGAGACGCTTGAGCAGGGGGCCCCCGATAATGTTACGGTGGTGCTGGTCTCGGTAGAGGAGGTGACCGAAGTGTCGACCGGGCAATGAGCGATCCCGACGACGACCTGCCGCCGGCGAAGGGCGGCGAACGGACGGTGATGGTGTCGGCCGAGGATCTCGCGCGTCTGCACGGCGACGCCCCGCCGCCGCCCGCCGATCCGTTCGCCGTGCCCTCAGCCGACCCGTTCGGCACGGGTGCCCCCGATCCCTTCGCCGCGCCACCGGCGGACGCAATCGGCACCGCGGTCGACCCGTTCGCGGCGAGCCAGCCGGCTGGAGCCTTCGCCGCGAGCCAGCCGCCGTCCGACCCCTTCGCCGCCCCGTCGGCCATCAGCGCGCCACCCGCGTCCGTCCCGCCGCCCCCGCCCGTCGCTGCGATGCTCCACGGCACGCCCGGCGCGCTCGTCGGCATTCAGCTCAACGACCTGTTCGAGATCGTCCGCTTCATCGCCCAGGGCGGCATGGGCGAGGTCTACGAAGGGCGGAACCTCGCGAGCGGCGAGCGCGTCGCGATCAAGGTCATCCTGCCGCAGTATGCCGCAGACGAGCAGTTCATGGCGCTGTTCCGGCGCGAGGCGTCGGCGCTCGAGCGCATCGGCCACGACAGCCTGGTCAAGTACCGCACGCTGGCGTTCGACCGGACCAACCGCGTCAACTACCTTGCCATCGAATATGTCGCCGGGCCGTCGATGGCCGAGATCCTGGTCGGCGATCCGGCCGACCCCGCCGTCGTCCGCCGCGTCCTCAAGCGGCTGGCGACCGGGCTCGGCGCCGCGCACGACGCCGGCGTCATCCACCGCGACCTCAGCCCGGACAACCTGCTGCTGCCCGACGGCAACGTCGAGCGGTGCAAGATCATCGATTTCGGCATCGCCAAGGACACCAACCCTGGCGAGAAGAGCGTCGTCGGCGAGGCGTTCGCCGGCAAGTTCGGCTACGCCGCGCCGGAAATCTTCGGCAAGTACAAGCGATCGGTCGGGCCGTGGACCGACGTCTATTCGCTGGCGCTGGTGATGATCGCCTTCGCCCGCGGCGCGCCGCTCGACATGGGGGTGACGATCGTCGACGCGCTCGAGGCGCGCGATACGGTTCCCGACCTGTCGTCGATCTCGCCCGACCTGCAGCCGGTGTTCGCCAGGATGCTGGCTCCCGATCCGGCCGAACGCTTCCGGTCGATGGACGAGGTCATCGCCGCTCTCGACGGCCGCCCGGCGGCGGACCCGGTAGCGATAGGATCGTCGCTTGGCGCGTCGTCCGCCGCTCGCCTCGAGGCGGCCGCCGCCCCAGCCTTCGTGCGCGCAACAACGGCGGCGCCAGCTCCGGTTCGCGAGGCGGAGAAGCCGTCCAGCCGGACGCCGCTGTTCGCAGGCATCGGCGTGGCGGTGCTGCTGGTGGCCGGCGGCGGCGCGTACCTGGCTCTCGGCGGCAAGAAGTCCTCCGACGTGCCGGCGACGCCGACGACGGCGGCCGCGACCACGACCGCCGCCCAGGCGCCGGACAGCGCTGGCGGTGCCGCCCCGACGGCCGCGACGTCGGCGGCACCGGACTGGGCGACGGCGAAGCCAGCGGTCGCCGCTGCGCTGGCGGCCGTGTCCTGCAGCGATCTGCGCATCGACGGAACGCCGTCGGGCGGCGTCGTGCGCCTCGCCGGCTGGCACCCGATGGGCGTGTCGGTTCCGGCCAGCGCCGGCGGCTTCAAGCTCGATGGCTCGGCGACGACGGCCGTGGCGACGCCGTCGCCCGCGACGTGCGCGCTGCTCGGCAAGATCCGCGCAGCGGTGCCGGGTGCCGGCGCGACTGGTTTCACCATGCCCGCCGATCAGGCCGTGTCGCTGTCGACCGCGCCCAAGGGGCCGGACGGCGCGCCGCAGGTCGATCTTCGCCTCGCCGGTCAGCCGTCGGGCCTCGGCAAGCTGCGCGTGACGACGATCGAGGACAGCGGTGTGTCGAGCGCGAAGGATTGGGCGTCGTCGGGAGAGGCGAGTGCCGACGACCTGCGCAAGCTCGGCTTCGATCCGAAACCGTCGCGCTTCCTTGCCGTCGTCATCGCCAGCGCCGCGTCGCTGCCGCCGATCACGCGCGACGGGGCCGACGGGGTTGCCGCCAAGTGTGGCGGCAACCGCTGCGCCATGAACAGCGGCTGGATCGAAATCACGCGCTGAGCGTGTCGCCGCCCGGCCCGCGCGTCCGTGGCCGCGCTGCTATTTGTTGATGATGACGGTGAACTCGCCCAGGACGATGGCGCCGCCGTGGGCGGTCATGTCGCCGATCCGCGCCGCCGGTAGACCGCCGACGAGCGTCGTGAAGGCGCCCAGCGCGATCATGTCCGGCGGCCCGACGCACACCGCCATATCGGTGACGCGCGCCTGCGGCAGCTTGCCGGTCAGGACGGTGAAGCAGCCGAGCGCGATCGGCCCGCCGACGTGCGGCACCGGCCCGGTGAACATCGGGCAGACGTGGAAATCGGAGATGCGGGACGCGGGCGGCATGGCGGCGCTCCTTACGCGGGGTCGGCCTTCTTGATGTTGCGTTCGTACGCCTTGCGGAAGTTCTTGGCGAACAGGTCGAGGTAGGCGGCTTCGCTTTCGTGGGCGAGCGCCTTGTACTCGCCCTCGAACGCGCGCCACAGCGCCGCCTCGCGGCTCCCCGGCAGCAGCCCCGCCTTGGCCTGGACACGCGCCTTGATCGCGTCGGGGCTGAAGCGTTCGACCGTCGCGCCGAGCGCCTCCTGCATGGCGGCGATCATCGCCACCTCGTGCGCCTGCAGGTCCTCGAACGCGCCCTGGACCGCCATCGGCCCGGCAAGAAAGCCGGGATCGGGCGTGCCGATCAGCTGCTTCAGCGCTTGCTCGGGCGAGCGCGTCCACTTCAGCGGGTTGTTGCCCGCCCGCTGAAAGGTCGTCACCTGGGCGCCGACGCCGAACTGATGGCGGATACGGGCGCGGGCGTCGAGCAGGCGGATGAGGCCGTCCGCGGTCTGGCGCAGCAGGCGACCGGCCGCCTCCACCACCGACGCCGGCGGCGTGTCGCCGAGGTCGCTCGGCTTCAGCCCTGCGGCGGCGAGCAGGCGGGCGAACAGGGCATCGCTGCCGGGCGACACCGCAGCCGGTGGGGCAGGCGCGGCGGCGTTCGCCGGCGAAGGCGCGGCCTTGGGCGACGGCGGCGGTGCGGCGGGCGGCGGCGCGGCGGTTGCGGCGAAGTCCAGGGTGTCGAACTTGTGCAACTGCGCCCACGGATCGGCAGCGGGTGGCGGAGCCGTCGCGCCGGGCGAGGCGGCCGCAGCGCCAAATGGATCGGGTGCAACGGTCCCGCCGAACGGATTGCCCGGGGGCGGCGCGGCAGGCGCGGTGCCGAACGGATCGGCCGTACCGAACGGGTTCGCGGACGGCGGGGGCGGCGCCGGTGCCGTGCCGAAGGGATTGGCCGCGGGCGCGGGCGCGGCCGTGCCGAACGGGTCGGGTGCGGCGGGTGCCGCGCCGAACGGATTGGCGGGCGCGCGCGTCCCGAACGGGTCGGCTGCGGCCGGGGGCGCTGCCGCAACCGTGCCTGGTGCCGGAGCCGCCAGCCCGAACGGGTCGGGCGCGGCAACGGGGGAGGATCGCGGCGCGAAGGCCGCTGCCGGCGGCGCGAAGGCGTTCATCAGCGGGTCGCCGCCGGACTGGAACAGCGGCTTCGGCGGCTCGCGCCCGAAGCGGCTGGCGTCGGCGGCCTTGGCTCCGCCGCTCGACGCGACGCTCCAGTCGAGCCCGCCGCCGAACGGATTGCCGGCGGCGGCCGCGCTCGCCGAAGCCGCGGTCGCTGCAGCCCCGCTCACCGCGGCACGGATCTCGTACTGACCGATGGTGACGAGGTCGCCGTCGCGCAGCACGTGGGGTGCCGTCAACCGAGCGCCGCCGTTGATGAACACGCCGTTGGTGCTGCGGTCGGTCAGCACGTAGCGGCCATCGGTGAAGTCGATCTCGGCATGAAGCGACGAGATATGGTTGCGCGGGTCGGGCAGCGTCCAGTCCGCGTGCGCGGCGCGGCCGATGACCAGCCCGTGTTCGTTCAACACCATTTCGACCGGATCGCCGGAGGTCAGGCTCGCGACGTTCTCGATCGTCAGCTTGAGCGTCATCCCTGCAGCGCCTCGCCCGCCGCCGCCTTCTCGCCCAGGTCGATGTTGGCCCGCAGGCGCTTGTCGAACTCGCTCGCGCCCTCGCCGAAGGCGGCCATCAGCACCGCGCCGGCGACCGCCTGGCCGAAGGCGCCGGGGGTGGGCTGCACGCCTTGCTCCTGCGTCGCCGGGGCCATGCTGCCGCCCGACAGGAAGACGGCGAGGCACGCGGCTCCCTCCGCCGTGCCGAAGCCGACGATCT
>JAFARM010000335.1 GCA_019245455.1 Sphingomonadaceae bacterium
GACTATATCGCCGCGCTCGGGGTCGACGCGATTTGGCTGTCGCCCTTCTTCCGCTCGCCGCAAGCCGACTTCGGCTATGACGTCAGCGACTACCAGGACGTCGATCCGCTGTTCGGGTCGCTCGCCGACTTCGACGCGCTCGCCGCCCGCGCGCGCGCGCTCGGCCTCCGGATCATCGTCGACCAGCCGTGGTCGCACACGTCGGATCAGCACGCGTGGTTCGCCAGCAGCCGCGCCGAACGCACCGGGCCGCACGCCGACTGGTACGTCTGGGCCGACGCCAAGCCGGACGGCAGCCCGCCGAACAACTGGCAGTCGGTGTTCGGTGGCCCGGCGTGGACGTGGGACGCGCGGCGGCGGCAGTATTACTTCCACAACTTCTTGAGCGCCCAGCCGCAGCTCAACGCGCACAACCCGGCGGTGCAGGAGGCGCTGCTCGGCGTCGCCCGCTTCTGGCTCGACCGCGGCGTCGACGGCTTTCGCCTGGATGCGATCAACTTTCTGATGCACGACCCGGCGCTGACCGATAATCCGGCCGCGCCCGACGACGGCCGGCCGCGGCTGCGTCCGTTCGACTTCCAGCTCCACCGCTTCAACCAGAGCCATGCCGACATCCCGCGCTTCCTCGAGCGGCTGCGCATCGTGACCGACGAGAAGCCCGGCCGCTTCACCCTGGCCGAGGTCGGCGGGGCGGAGGCGGTCGCCGAGATGCGCGCCTTCACCGCGCCGGGCCGGCTCGACAGCGCCTATGGCTTCGACTTCCTCTACGCCGACGCGCTGACGCCCACCGTCGTCGCCGGCGCGCTCGCCGCCTGGCCGGAGGGGCAGGGGTGGCCGAGCTGGGCGTTCGAGAACCACGACGCCCCGCGCGCGGTGTCGCGCTGGACTCGGCCCCAACACCGCGCCAGCTTTGCGCGGATGAAGCTGCTGCTGCTCGCCTGCCTGCGCGGCAACCCGATCGTCTATTACGGCGAGGAACTCGGGCTGACGCAGGTCGACGTGCCGTTCGAGGCGCTGCGCGATCCCGAGGCGATCACCAACTGGCCGCGCACCCTCTCCCGCGACGGCGCGCGGACACCGATGCCGTGGGCGGCGGACGCGCCGGCGGCGGGGTTCACGACCGGGGTGCCGTGGCTGCCGCTTGGCGCCGATCACCCGGCGCTGGCGGTCGAGCGGCAGGAGGCCGATCCGGGGTCGCTGCTCCACTGGACGCGCGCCGTGCTGGCGCTGCGCCGCGCGCATCCCGCCCTGCGTCACGGCCGGGTGCGGGTGGTCACGGTGGATGCGGCGCTGCTCGCCTTCGAGCGGGCGGCCGACGACGGCGAGCGGCTGTTGTGCGTCTTCAACCTGTCGCCGGAGCCGCTGGCGTGGACCGCACCGGCGGGAGCCGCGCCGCTGATCGCGACTGGCGGCGACGACGCCGCGACGCTGCCGCCCTATGCCGCGCGCGTGCTGACGCTGGCATGACGGCGGTCGTCATCCTGGGCGGCGGCACCGCCGGCTGGATGACCGCCTGCCTGATGGCGCGCGCCTGGCCGGGGGCGGCGATCACGCTCGTCGAAAGCCCGGCGATCGGCACGATCGGCGTCGGCGAGGGATCGACGCCGCAACTGCGCGGCTTCTTCCGCACATTGGGCGTTGACGAGGCCGAGTGGATGCCGGCGTGCGACGCGACCTACAAGGCCGGCATCAGCTTCCACGGCTGGTCGCGCGAGCCGGGCTTCGCCAGCTACTTCCACCCCTTCGCCAGCGCCATCGACCTGCACACCCAGCCGGCGTTCCATGCGGCGACGCTGGCGCGGCGCACGGGGCACGCGGTCGCGGCGCACCCCGACGGGTTCTTCCTCGCCAGCCGCCTCGCCGCCGCCGGACGCGCGCCGACGCCGGCCGCCACCTTCCCGTTCGAGGTCGGCTACGGCTACCATTTCGACGCCGGCAAGCTCGGCGAGTGGCTGCGCGGCCATGCGGTGGCGCGCGGCGTCGTCCACCGCCCCGCGCGCGTCGCCGGGGTCGCGGTCGATGCCGACGGGCAGGTGCGCCACGTCATCCTCGATGACGGCGAGACACTCGCCGCCGACCTGTTCGTCGACGCCAGCGGCTTCCGCGGCGTCATCGCGCGGCAGGCGCTGAACGTCCGCTTCCGCGCGTTCGCCAGCAACCTGTTCTGCGACCGCGCCGTCGCCATCCCGACTCCGCTGACGGGCGCGCCGGCGGTGCAGACGCGGGCGACGGCGCTGTCGTGCGGCTGGGCCTGGGCGATCCCGCTGACCAGCCGGATCGGCAACGGCTATGTCTACTCGTCCCGCTTCTGCTCGCCCGAGGCGGCAGAGGCGGAGTTGCGCGCGCATCTCGGCGGCACCGACGCGCCGGCGCGGCACCTTCAGATGGATGTCGGCCGGCTGGAGACGACGTGGACGGGTAACTGCCTCGCCGTCGGCCTGTCGCAGGGCTTCATCGAACCGCTTGAGGCGACCGCGCTCCACCTCGTCCAGACGACGGTCGAGGCGTTCATCGCGGCATGGCAGGACGCTGGCTTCACGCCTGCCGGCCGCGACGCGTTCAACGCCCGCATCGCCCGGCGGATCGAGGGCATCCGTGACTATATCGTCGCCCACTACCGCATGGCGAGCCGCGACGACACCGACTTCTGGCGGGCGAACGCGGCCAGCGACGAGTTGTCCGACGACCTCAAGGCGCTGATGACGCGCTGGTTCACCGGCGGCGACGTGGCGGCCGAGATCGCCGCGCGCGACCTCGGCGGCTTCTATGCGCCGATGTCGTGGGAGGTGCTGTTCGCCGGCTACGGCACCTTTCCCGATCCCGCCCGCCTGCGGCCCGCGCCCGATCCGGTCGACCGCGCCGGCATCGCCCGGCTGCTCGACGGCTGTCTGGCCAACTTCGCCGATCATGCGACGGCGCTCGCCCGCCTGGGCGGCGAAACGCTGGCCCTGCGCGCGGTGGCGGGATGAGCGCGCGGCCGAAGCTCGCCTGGACGGGGCTGTGGAACCTGTCGTTCGGCTTCTTCGGCATCCAGATCGGCTTCGCGCTGCAGAACGCCAACGCCAGCCGCATCTTCCAGACGCTCGGCACGCCGCTCGACAAATTGGGCCTGATGTGGATCGCGGCGCCCCTGACCGGGCTCCTGGTGCAGCCGCTGGTCGGCTATTACAGCGACCGCACGTGGACGCGGCTGGGGCGGCGGCGGCCGTACTTTCTCGCCGGTGCGGTGCTGGCGACGCTGGCGCTCGTGGCCATGCCGCAGATGCCGGCGATCGGCCTGGCGGCGGTGACGCTGTGGCTGCTCGACGCGTCGCTCAACACCTGCATGGAGCCGTTCCGCGCCTTCGTCGGCGATATGCTGCCCGAGGATCAGCAGCCGGCCGGCTACGCCTTCCAGACAGCGTTCATCGGGGCGGGGGCGGTCGTCGCCAGCCTCGCCCCGTGGCTGCTCGAGCACGTCTTCCACCTCGCCAACACCGCCGCCCCCGGCGTCGTGCCGCCGACGGTGCGGTGGAGCTTCTCCCTCGGGGCGGCGGCGCTGATGGGGGCGGTCGCCTGGACGGTGCTGACGACCCGCGAGCGACCGCCGGAACTGGAGCACGCCGACGACCTCGCCGACGCGCCTGCAGCCGCTCCTGCGGGCGGCTGGCGCTGGATTGTCGGCGGCGTCGTCCTCGCCCTCGCCCTCTTCGCCTGCGAGCGCGCCGGCTGGCTGGCGAGTTCGGGCGAGGCGCTGCTCGTCGCCGCCAGCCTCGTCGCCTTCGGGGCGGCGCAGCTGTGGGCGCGGCACGGCCGCCCGCCGGCGGCGCTCGCGCACCTCGTCGGCGACCTCGCCGCCATGCCGCCGGTGCTCGCGCGGCTGGCCGGCGTCCAGTTCCTCACCTGGGGGGCGCTGATCCTGATGTGGGTCTATACGACGCCGGCCATCGCCCATACCGGCTGGCACACGCTCGATCCCGCCTCGGCGGCGTACGGCGACGCGGCGACTTGGGTCGGCGTCCTGTTCGCCAGCTACTCCGGCGTCGCGACGGTCGCCGCCTTCGTCCTGCCGCGCCTTGCCGAACGGTACGGCGTGGCGCGGACGCACGCCCTGTGTCTCGGCATCGGCGCGCTCGCCTTCGTCGGCCTGTTCGCCGTCCACCGGCCGGTGGTGCTGCTCGCGGCGATGGCCGGGATCGGCATCGCCTGGGCGTCGATCCTGACCTTGCCCTACGTCATCCTGGTCCGCGCGGTCCCGGCGGCAAAGCTCGGGGCCTATGTCGGGCTGTTCAACATCTTCATCGTCCTGCCGCAGCTCGCCGCGGCCACGATCATGGGCGGGGTGCTGAAGGCGTGGTTCCCGGCGGCACCCGAAGGCGTCATGCTGATCGCCGCCGCCCTGTTCGCCGCCGCCGCCGCGGCGATGCTGCGCGTGCCTCAGGCGGCGGGCACGGGGAACTCGATGCGGTAGGTGCAGTCGTCGGCGTCGTGGCGCAGCGGCGCGCGCATCTGGCGGGCAAGGCCGGTGATGATGCGGACGGTCGGGTTCTTCGGATCAAGCAGGGCGTCGTTGCAGAAGGTTGGGCACTGCAGCTCGAGGAAGGCCATCCCGCCGCTCGCCGCCGCCCGCACCTTGATTTCCGCCCGCTCCGGGGCCGACGCCTGGCTGGCGAGGGTGACGAGTTCGGTGATCAGGAAAGCGAGCGGGACGGCGGTGTCCTGCGCGACGATGAAGCGCGCGACGTCGCAGCTGATGCGCGGCGCGACGCCCTCGCTCGCCGCCACCGCCTGTTCCAGGCTGGCGCACAGGTCGGTGGCGAGCGCGCGCAGGTCGACGCCGCGCGCCGCCTCGTCGTCGTACATCCAGCGGTGGACCAGCGCCAACGCCCCGACGCGCGCCTGCACCGCGGCATAGGCGCGGCCGACCGCGGCGTCGGTCGAATCGCGCGCCTGGATCGACAGCAGACTGGCGACGATCTGCAGGTTGTTCTTGACCCGGTGGTGGACCTCGCGGGTCAGCCGGCGCTGCTCGGCAAGCGCGCTGCGCATGGCCGCATCGTGCGTCGCGCTCTCGTCGGCCATGCGGTCGAAGGCGCGGCCGAGCGCGGTCATTTCGGCCGACAGCCAGTCAGTCGTGCCCAGCCGGACGCTGGTGTCGCCGGCGCTGTAGCGGTCGACGGCGGCGCGCATCCCGGTCAGCGGCCGCACCAGCAGGCGGTTGGCGATAACCCAGCCGATCGCCAGTGCCGACAGCCACATGGCGAGCGGCAGGGCGACCCCGATCCATCGCCCGGCCGAGACATGGCCGGCGTGCGCGATCGTCTGGCGATAGGCGGAGGCGGTGACATAGGTCGCCAGCCCCCCGAGCGGCAGCAGCGCGCAGGTCAGCGCGCCGACGACCTTGGCCGACAGCGGCCAACGGCGAAACGCCCATCCGCTTGCCGTTTTCGCTTCAGACACGGATCATCCAAGTTGGCGCAGCAGGTCCGCAAACGCTTCGGGCAGGGGTTCGGCGGCAGCCTCGTCGAAAATCTGCCGCAGGCGCGCACCGATCGCGGTGGCGCGCTCGGCGGGGGTCAGGGGGGTCGTCCGGGGCTCTTCCTCCGGACGGGGATTTGACGTCATCGGCCCTGGCGTCCTCGCGGCAAGCGGCGTCCCTAACCTCAATCGTTGACGAGCGGAAACAAAAAACCCGTCTGTCTGTTCGTCCCGCGCACAAGGGTCTAAGCGACGCCTTGCGATGTTTACGAAGTACGGCTGAACGAAGGGAAAACGATGACGCTCGCGTCGGAAATTGCGCCGCATCTGCCATATCTGCGGCGTTATGCCCGCGCCCTGACCGGCAGCCAGAGCCACGGCGACGCCTTCGTCCGCGCCGCGCTCGAGGCGATCGTTCAGGCACCGCAGGACTTCCCCCGCGACGTCGATGCGCGGCTGGGGCTGTACAAGACGTTCCATGCCATCTGGTCGACCGCCAACGTCGATGTCGCGCCCGAGGCGACCGACGCGCCGAGCTTCGAGAAGATCGCCCAGGATCGGCTGGCGGCGATCACGCCGCTGTCGCGCCAGGCGCTGCTGCTGACGGCGATGGAGGGCTTCACCAACGAGGATGCCGGCTATCTGATCGATGCGAGCGCCGGTGACGTCGCCAACCTCGTCGCCGAGGCGCTGGCCGAGATCGACCGGCAGACCGCGACCCGCGTCCTCATCATCGAGGACGAGCCGATCATCGCCATGGACCTCGAATCGATCGTCCACGATCTCGGCCACGAGGTGACCGGCGTCGCCGTCACGCGCGACGAGGCGGTCGCGCTCGCCAAGTCGAACAAGCCCGGACTGGTCCTCGCCGACATCCAGCTCGCCGACGCCTCGAGCGGCATCGACGCGGTCAAGGACATCCTCGGCGAGTTCAGCGTGCCGGTGATTTTCATCACCGCCTTCCCCGAACGTCTCCTGACCGGCGAGCGGCCCGAGCCGACGTTCCTCATCACCAAGCCGTTCCAGCGCTCGACGGTCAAGGCGGCGATCGCCCAGGCGTTGTTCTTCAACTCGACCGCGGCGTTCGCGCGATGAGCACCAACCCCAACGAGCCGCCGAAGCTGACCGAGACCGAGGCCAAGGCGGGATCGAAGACCAAGGCGAACAACGTCGTCCTGATCGTGTCGCTGGTCGCGGTCATCGTTGCATTCGTCGTGGTCTACGCCATTTATGGCTGAACGCCTGGTTGCGGGCGGAAGCGCGGAGAGCCTGACATGACCTATGTTGCGGGAAAGCCGCGCAACGCGACGCGCGTCCGTTCCGCGCCGGCCGCCGTCCAGCCCGACGCCGTGCGCGACATCGGATCGTATCTTCGCACCGCGTTCGCCGACTCGGCCGATGCCGAGCTGCCGCAGATCTTCATCGATCTGCTCGCCCGCCTCGGCGACGGCGAGGAGAAGCCGGCGTTCGTCCGCGACGCTTTGTCGGACAAGGACTTCAAGGCGCAGCTGGCCCAGGTCATTCCGCACCTGCGCGCCTTCGGCCGCTCGCTGTCGGGAAGCCGCGATCTCGCCGACGACCTCGTCCAGGAGACGCTGTTGAAGGCATGGGCGGCGCGCGACCGTTTCCAGGCGGGCACGAATATGCGGGCGTGGACCTTCATCATCTTGCGCAACCTGTTCCTCAGCCAGATGCGCCGGGCGCGGTTCAAGGGGGAGTGGGACGACTTCACCGCCGACCGCCTGCTCGCCATGCCGGCGGGGCAGGACCGGCAGATCGACCTCAGCGACCTGCAGCGTGGCCTGCTGCAGCTGCCGCAGGCGCAGCGCGAGGCGCTGATCCTGGTCGGCGCGGGCGGCTTCGCCTACGAGGAGGCGGCGAGCATCTGCAACTGCGCCGTCGGCACGATCAAGAGCCGCGTCGCCCGCGGCCGCGCCGCGCTCGAGGTCATCCTGACCGAGGGCCTGCTGCCCTCGCGCCGGCTGGACGAGGACGCGGGCGGGGTCTCACCGCTCAACCAGATCATGGGCCAGGTGGATACGCTGGCGCGGGGCTAGTATTCGCTCACTCGATCTTGCGACGAGTGGAGATTGTCATCCCGGCCTTCGCCGGGATGACAACTCACGGGTGCGCGAGGCCGTTCGTTCTGGCACGCATCCCCCTCCGGCGCTACGCGCCACCTCCCCCGGAGTGGGAGGAGCCGCGGTCCATCTCCACCACCGTCTCGAACCCGCCGAAGATCATGCGCCTGCCATCGAACGGCGGCTTGCCTTCATCCATCATCGGATCGGCCCGCAGCCTCGCGAAGGCGGCGTCGCGTGTCGCCTTGTCGGGCCATTCGATCCACGCGAAGGCGACGGTCTCGCCTTCCCCGGCGGCGACGGCGCGGTAGAAGTCGGTCGCCTGCCCGTGCGGTACGTGGTAACAAAGCGTCACGACGATCCGCGTCGCGCCGAACGCGATCAGCTTGGCGTCAACCCGCCGCGCGTGCGCGATGAACGCGTCGCGCCCGTCCGCGGGCACGGGGATGACGAAGCCATCGACGTACATCTCAGCCCTTGACCGGGCAGGCGATCGACCAGACGTGGCCGAACGGGTCGCCGACGTGGCCGTAGCGGTCGCCCCAGAACATATCGGCGAGCGGCATCCTGACGCTCGCGCCCGCGGCGACGGCGCGGTCGAACCAGCGGTCGGCGTCGTCGACCTGAAGGTGCAGCACGGTCCCGGCGGGCGGCCCATCGGGCGTGGCGCCCGGTCCCTTGTACTCGGGGAAGTCGTCGTGGAGCATCAAGGACGCGCCGTTGACGTGAAGGTGGGCGTGCATGATGCGCTTGCCGTCATCGGCCAGCATCCGCGTCATCTCCTCGGCGCCGAACGCCGATTTGTAGAACGCGATCGCCTCGGCGGCGCGATTGTCGTTGATCTGGATGTGCGGCG
>JAFARM010000355.1 GCA_019245455.1 Sphingomonadaceae bacterium
GCAAGCCGAGCCCGCCGGCGATGACAACGCCGCCGAAGCCGCCCTGGACTAGCGCGATGTCGCCGGCCACGGCACCGAGGCTCAGGCAGAAGCGGTCGAGGGCAGCGGCCGCAAGGCTGTCGTCGCCGGCCATCGCCGCCGCCCACAGCGCCGGGGCGTCGCGCGGCTCGACGGCGCGTCCCTCGATCGCCGCGAGTGCCTCGTACAGGTTGACGAGGCCGGGGCCTGAGACGACGCGCTCGACCGACACCCGGCGGAAGCGGGCGCGAAGGCGGGCGAGGATCGCGTCCTCCAAGCCGTCCAGGGGCGCGAAGTCGAAATGCCCGCCTTCGGTCGCGATGACCCGGTAGCCGATCCGCTCGCGCACCAGCGCAGCGACGCCGAGGCCAGTGCCGGGACCGACGATGCTGATGACGCCGTCACTGGCGATCGGCCGTTCGGGCCCGCACAGGTGCGTCAGCACCGCGCCGTCGCCCGCGGCGACCGCATGGGCCACGGCGGCGAAGTCGTTGACCAGCGTATAGCGGTCGACGCCAAGCTTCTCGTTGATCAGTGCCGGGCGGATGATCCAGGGGTTGTTGGTCAGCTTGATGACCTCGCCGCCGACCGGCGAGGCGACCGAAATCGACGCCGCGCGCGGCAGCGGGCCGGCGACGTTGGCGAACGCCTCCCACGCCGTCTGCAGGCTGGCGTGCTCGGCCGCCTTCATGACGGTCTCCTGGCCGAGCCGCACGACCTGCCCGTCGTCGACCTCCGCGAGCGCGAAGCGGGCGTGCGTGCCGCCGATGTCGGCGACGACGACCGCCGTCACAGGCCGGCCGCCGCGAGCATCGCCGACGCGCCGCGCTCGGCATCGTCGGCTCCGGCACGCATCATGGCGAACAGCTCGCGCCCGGTGCCGTCCGCCTCGACCGGCTGCGCCGCCGGGCTGCGGCCCGTGAGGTCAGTGGCGACCTCAAGCGCGCCGGTGACAGCGCAGACCCGGACGAGGTCGCCGTCGTGGACGCGCGCGATGGCACCGCCGATCGCCGCCTCCGGTGTGACGTGAATCGCGGCGGGGACTTTGCCGCTCGCCCCCGACATCCGCCCGTCAGTGACGAGGGCGACACGGAAGCCGCGGTCCTGCAGCACGCCGAGTGCGGGTGTCAGCTTGTGCAGCTCGGGCATTCCATTCGCCCGCGGCCCCTGGAACCGGACGACGACGACGACGTCGCGGTCGAGCGTGCCGGCCTTGAACGCGGACAGCACCTCGTCCTGGTCGGCGAAGACGGCGGCGGGGGCTTCGACGGTCCAGCGCTCGGCGGCGACGGCACTGGTCTTGAAAATGCCGCGACCGAGATTGCCGTTGACCAGGCGCATCCCGCCGTCGGGGGCGAACGGCTCGGCGACGGTGCGCAGGATGCCGTCGTCCACCGGTGCGACCGGCGGATCGGCCCAGGCGAGCGCCTCGCCGTCCATCACCGGCGTGCGGGCATAATCGGCCAAGCTCTCGCCGGCGACGGTGCGGATGTCACCGTGGAGCAGCCCGGCGCTCAGCAGCTCGCGCACCGTGAACGCCATGCCGCCGGCGGCGTGGAAGCGGTTCACGTCGCCGTCGCCGCCCGGGTAGATGCGCGCGATCAGCGGCACCGCCGACGACAGCCGGTCGAGGTCCTCCCAGTCGATGACGATCCCCGCCGCCCGCGCGATTGCCGGCAGGTGGATCGCGTGGTTGGTCGAGCCGCCCGTCGCCAGCAGCCCGACGGCGGCGTTGACGATTGCCTTCTCGTCGACGCAGTGCCCGAGCGGCCGCCAGTCGTTGCCCTCACGCCCGATCGTCGCCAGCCGGTGGACGGCGGCGCGCGTCAGCTCCTGCCGCAGCTTGGTGCCCGGATTGACGAAGGCGGCGCCGGGGACGTGGAGGCCCATCACCTCCATCATCATCTGGTTGGAATTGGCCGTGCCGTAGAAGGTGCAGGTGCCGGGCGAGTGGTAGCTCGCCGCCTCCGCCTCGAGCAGCTCGGCCTTGCCGACCTTGCCTTCCGCGTAGAGCTGGCGGACTCGGACCTTTTCCTTGTTCGGCAGGCCCGACGGCATCGGCCCGGCGGGGATGCCGACCGCCGGCAGGTGGCCGAAGCGCAGCGCGCCGATCAGCAGGCCGGGCACGATCTTGTCGCAGATGCCGAGCAGCGCCACGCCCTCGAACATCCCGTGGCTGAGCGCGACCGCGGTGCCGAGCGCGATGGTGTCGCGGCTGAACAGCGACAGCTCCATGCTGACCTGCCCCTGGGTGACGCCGTCGCACATGGCGGGAACCCCGCCCGCGACCTGCGCCGTCGCGCCGACCTCGCGGGCGAAGATCCTGATCTGCTCGGGATAGCGTCCGTAGGGCTGATGCGCCGACAGCATATCGTTGTACGCCGTGACGATGCCGAGGTTGGGCGCGCGTCCGCCGCGGATCGCCGCCTTGTCGCCCTCGGCAGCGGCGAAGCCATGGGCGAGGTTACCGCAGCTGAGCTTCGGCCGGCCGAGGCCCTTCTCCGCCTCGTGGGCAACGCGGTCGAGGTAGCGGCGGCGGTGATCGCGGCTGCGTTCGCGGACGCGGTCGGTGACGGCGGCGACGACGGGGTGGAGGCTCACTTGCTCCCTCCCCCCCCGCGAAGCGGAGAGCGGGGAGGGTTGGGGTGGGGGAGCTTGGCACGGGCGGGAAGAACTCCCACCCTGACCCTCCCCACTCTCCGTTTGCTGCGCTCACGGGCAGGGAGGGAGCAGAAAGCAATCATCATTCCGCACTCCAGAAGGCGGTGACCGGCGCGAGGCGCAGCAGGCGCGCGACGGGCAGGTCGTTCTCACCGCGGGCAGCGGCGGCGAGCAGGTCGCGCTTCCCCGCGCCGCGGACGACGAGGATGATGTCGTCACTCGCCGCCAGCGCCGCAAGGGTCAGCGTCAGCCGTGGGAAGGGGGCTTCGGGCGGCAGCGGGTCGGGTGTGACCGCGATCACACCCGGCAGAGCGGCGGGGTTGGGATCGGTGTTCGGGAACAGCGAGGCGACGTGCCCGTCGGCACCCATGCCGAGCCAGGTGAGGGCGAAGCGCGGCGGGGGCGGGGCGGTGGACAGCGGCTCGATCGTCGCGCCGGTCGCGCCGAACGCGGCGCGCAGCGCGCCGACGTTGCTTGCCGGGTGGTCGTGCGGCACCTGCCGCTCGTCGCCGGGCAGAATCGTCACCTTGTCCCACGGCAGGCGCATCGCGGCGAGATGAGCGAAGATCGGCCGCGGTGTCGCGCCGCCCGGCAGGCACAGCGCGACCGGCCCTGGGCGCGACACGGCGGCGGCGACCCGGGCGGCGACGGCGGCGTCGCTGCCGTCCGCGGCCCAGGCGAGCTCAGTCATACCAGCTGACGCCGTCGCGCTCGGTCAGCGCGATGGCCGCGCTCGGGCCCCAGGTGCCGGCGCCGTAGGGCTTGGGCGTCATGCCGGCGGTCTTCCACCCGGCACGGATGCCGTCGATCCACGTCCACTGCGCCTCGACCTCGTCGCGGCGGACGAACAGCGTCGGGTCGCCGGCGAGCAGGTCGAGCAGCAGCCGCTCATAGGCGATCCGGCGGCGCACGTCGGCGAAAGCGTTGGCCAGCCCGATGTCGAGCGGGACTTCGCGCAGGCGAACGCCGTCGCGGTCGAGCCCCGGCTCCTTGGCCATGATCGACAGGCGGATGTTCTCGTGCGGCTGCAGGCGGATGACGAGCCGGTTCGGGCGCAGCGGCCCGCTCCGCGTGGCGAAGATCGAATGCGGCACGGTCTTGAACTGGATCGTGATCTCGGAATGCCGCTCCGGCAGGCGCTTGCCGGTGCGCAGGTAGAAGGGGACATTCTTCCACCGCCAGTTGTCGACGTGGAGCTTGAGCGCGACGAAGGTCTCGGTCGTCGACGGCTTGCCAAGCTCGCTCGTATAGCCGGGCACCGGCTGCCCGGCGCTCGCGCCCTCGGTATACTGGCCGATGACGCTGCAGCTCTCGACCGAGGCGGCGTCGATCGGGCGAAGCGAGCGCAGCACCTTGACCTTCTCGTCGCGCACCGCGGTGGCGTCGAAGCGCGCCGGCGGCTCCATCGCCACCAGCGCGACGAGCTGCAGCATATGGTTCTGCACCATGTCGCGCAGCGCGCCCATGCCGTCGTAATAGTCGCCGCGACCCTCCAGCCCGACCGTCTCCGACACGGTGATCTGGACATGGTCGATGCCGGCGGTATTCCACAGGGGCTCGAACAGGACGTTGCCGAAGCGGAGCGCGATCAGGTTCTGGACCGTTTCCTTGCCGAGATAATGGTCGATGCGGAACGTCTGCGCCTCGCTGAAGGCGGTCGCCACCTGGTCGTTGATCGCACGGGACGAGGCGAGGTCGGCACCGAGCGGCTTCTCCAGCGCCAGCCGCACGCCGGGCCGCGCCAGCCCCGCCGCCTGCAGCCCGGCGATGGTCGCGCCGAACAGGGAGGGGGCGGTCGACAGGAAGATCGACAGGTCGGCGTCGCCGATCGCCTCGGCGAGCGGCGCGAAGGCGGCCGGGTCGGTGGCGTCGAGCGGGACATAGTCGAGGCGGGCGAGGAAGGCGTCGACTGTCGCCGCGACCAGCCGCTCGGCGTCGATGTGCTCGGCGAGCGCCTTGCGCGCGACGTCGCGGTAAGCCTCGCCGTCGAGCCGGCTGCGTGCCGTGCCGATGATCCGCATCCCGGCCGGCAGGAGGCCGTCGGCGTCGAGCCCGAACAGCGAGGGGAGCAGCATCCGCCGGGCGAGATCGCCGGTCGCTCCGAACAGGAGGAGTGCGCTGCCCATCGTCCGTCTCTCGCCCCTATCGTCCGACCCGCTGCCAACGATGCCGGTGGGCTAGCGTCCAGCGCCGCCGATGTCGAGCGCAAAGCCCTGACCGGCCGCCGCCGCGGTCCCGCCGCGGCAATGGCCATGCCCGGTAGGCCTATTTGTCGTCGGGACGCACGAGCGCCGTCTCGGCGAGGTGCTCGGCGAGGAACCAGACCTGCGGCTCGTTGGTGCGGATGACCTCGCTGACCAGCAGGTCGTTGGTGCCGTCGTCGCCGCTGTCGTCGGCCTGCTCGGCTCCCTCGTGTGCCTGGCGCAGGATGATCTCGTGCGCCTCGAGCAGCCGCGACAGCTGCGTCGGCACGTCCTCGCGGCCCTTGGGCGGGCGCGGGATGCGCGTCATCTCGGCGACGTCGGGGGCCATGGCGATGCTGATCCCGCCCAGCGCCATGATCCGTTCGGCGATGGTGTCGACGAGTTCCGCCTGTTCCTCATAGTGCTTATCGAGCAGCAGGTGAAGCTGGTAGAACGTCGCCCCCGACATCTGCCAGTGGTGCTTCTTGTACATATCGCGCAGCGTCATCGTGTCGGCGAGGAGCTGGTTGAGGATCGCGACCGATTGCAGCCTCGCGTTGTCCTTGAGCGCGATCGGCAGCTGCTTGAGCGTTCCGAACGGCTGGATCTCGCGGTAGTCGACCTTGTAGCGCGGCTGCGCGGTATCGCTCTGGCTGGCCATGTCAGATCCTTCGTGATTGAGGGTGGCGGCGTGACCGGCGAACGTCACGCCTTCGCCGTGGTTCCCCCGTGACGGATGCGCAATGACCGATTTCCGCCCCCTGATCCTGACCGCCCGGCCCGATGCGGCGACATTGGCGCGCTTCGAGACGCTGCGACGCCAACACTTCCCGCCGGCGCTCAACCGCGTGCCGGCGCACATCTCGCTTTTCCACCACCTCCCGGGCAGCGAGCTCGACGCCGTCGTCGCGCGGCTGAAGCTCGCCGCGCGCGAGCATCCGCGGCCGGGGGTCGAGGCGACGGGGTATCGCTCGCTCGGCCGCGGCGTGGCGCTGACCCTTCGCTCGCCCGGCCTCGCCGCGCTCCACGCCGACCTTGCCGCCGCGTGGGAGCCGCTGCTGATCCCGCAGGACCGCGCCCGCTATGCCGCGCACGTCACGGTGCAGAACAAGGTCACGCCGGCCGAAGCGCGGACGACGCTGGTGTTGCTCCAGGCCGGCTTCGCCCCCTTCGCCTTTCCGATCGTCGCGGTCGACGTCTGGCGCTACCTCGACGGGCCGTGGGCGGCGGTCGGCAGCGTCGCGCTGCGCCCGGCGTAAGTTCACGAAGTTCACACACGAACGCTGGAGAGGAGATACCGTAGAGCGACTCGCTGCCCCCGCCGGGGTCCGTTCCGTGCGCTGGCGTTCGCGCGTCACCCCGGCCATCGACCACCTCCCGTCGCCACCACGACGACTCAGGGTTTCAGCCTAACCCATTGTCCTGCCTGTAGGACAGCGCGATTGCACTGGCGGATGGCGCGGCGCGGCGCGAGCGGCTATTGGACGGCGACCAACCCAGTCGAGACCCTGTGCATGACCGACGCCGCCGACCCCGTGACCCCTGCCGCCGACACCCCGCCCGACCGCCTGTCGAACAATCCGGCGAGCCCCTATTATGACGAGGCGCTGCTGGCGCGCGGCGTCGGCATCCGCTTCAAGGGGGTCGAGCGCAACAACGTCGACGAATATTGCATCAGCGAAGGCTGGGTTCGCCTCAGCGTCGCCGGCTCGCGCGACCGCTTCGGCAACCCGATCACGATCAAGCAGCAGGGCGCGGTCGAAGCCTACTTCCGCTCCTGACCGGGCGCTTGGCACCCTTCCGGCCATCGGCTAAGGGAGCGGTCATGCTGCGTTCCCGTCTGTTCCGTGCCCTCGCCCTGCCGCTGCTGGGCGCCTCCCTTGCCCTGTCCGGCTGCGCCTCGACCAAGGCCAAGAAGGACCGGCCCTATGTCGCGCGCGATGTCGACACGCTCTATACCGCCGC
>JAFARM010000404.1 GCA_019245455.1 Sphingomonadaceae bacterium
GTGACCGGTCTTCGCCATGCCACTGGTGCCGCTCGCGCTGTGCCCTGGCGTGACGCCGCCGGTCGGCAGCACGGCGGGGACGGCGGGTGACGGGCGCGTCGGCACCCTCGCTCCTGGCGCAGGCGCGAACCCGAGCGTCACCGGCAGCGCGGGGCTGTCGCCGACGAGTGGCGTTTCGCCGACGACGGCGACGACCAGTCCCCCGCCGCGGTGATGCGGCCCCGACAGGAGGTTGACCATGAAGACCGTATTCGTTCTCGGCGCGGCCCTTCTCGCGACGGCCGCCGCGGCACAGGAGATGACGCCGGGCGTCACGCCAGGGCACAGCGCGAGCGGCACCAGTGGCATGGCGAAGACCGGTCACATGGGGTCGAGCGGCTCGTCGGGCGGCGAGAATGGCGCGATGTCGAACGGCGCGAACATGACCTCGCCGCGCATGGCCTCGATGGCGCAGGCAACGACGACTGTCAGTGACCTGGCGGCATCGCCCGCGGCGCACCCGCAGCGCGGGCGTCATGCGGCCAAGCCCACGGCCTGATCGCAACCAGAAACAGCCAGGAAGGAATACGACCATGACGATGATGACCAAGACGATTGGAACCATGGCCGCCGCGGCGCTGCTCGCGTCCGGCGTGCTGGCGCAGACGACCGGCGGCACCGGTGGGACCGGCGGGACCTCGGCGGGGACCGCCGGGACGAGCGGGTCGATGTCGCCGGGCTCGGGCGGCGGCACGGGAACGGCCGGCAGCACGACGTCGGGCGGCACCGATGCAATGGGCAGCTCGGGTGGCGACACGGGGTCGATGTCGGGCAGCGGCACCGGCGCGTCGAGCAGCGGCAGCACGGGGACGAGCACGTCGTCGCGTAGCCACCGCGGGCATCACGGCGCGACCAGGTCGACCGGATCGACCGGGTCGATGACGGGTACGACAACCCCGCCGCAGTGACCGGGCACCGAATCGCGTCCGCCGCGTTGTCGGCGGGCGCGGTCCGGGACCGGACTGCCTTCGGAGGAGATGAACCATGCGTACCCTTTTGACCCTGGCGGTCGCCGCTGGCTTCGCCACCGCGGCGGGTGCCACCACCCACCACCACGCGACCCACAAGGCGTCGGCGGCGCGGAACGACAGCGGCTCGGCCGCGGTTCGCGAGCTGAACGAGAAGTCGTTGCAGCAGGCAAACGCCGGCGCGCCGATGACCGCACCCGGTGCACAGCGGTCGATGTCCGATTCGGGTGCTGCCGCGCCGATGGCGGGCTCCGCGCCGATGGCGGCCGACGCCAATAGCGCCGGCGGCAGTATGTCGAACGGCGGTGCGGCGAACAGCGGCGCGATGGGGACTGGCGACACCAGCAACCCCGGTACGGCGTCGAACGGCAACGCGCCGGCGACCGGCACGGGCACGCCGCCGCAGCGGTAACTATCCCGTTGCGTGGGCGTCGGGCCGGGCGGGCGACCGCCCGGCCTTTTCGCGGGTTTCGGCCCTGAAGGGTTCACGCGAAGCCGCGAAGCCGCGAAAAACCCATGCCACGCGCCGGCGCCGGAGATGCGGTCTGCGAGCGTGAGAGATTAACGCGCCATCGCGCGGCAGAACCGTTCCTTTCGCGGCTTCGCGGCTTCGCGTGAACCCCTCGCGCTACAATAGCCCCAGCGCGCGAAAACTCGCGTGGCCGCTGCGGCCGATGACGACATGGTCGTGGACCGACAGGCCCAGGTGTTTGCCCGCCTCGACGATCGCCTTGGTCGTGGCGATGTCGTCGCGGCTCGGGGCGGGATCGCCGCTCGGGTGGTTGTGGACCAGGATCAGCCCCGACGCGCCCAGTTCGAGTGCGCGTTTGACGATCTCGCGCGGATAGACCGGGGCGGCGTTGACCGTGCCGCTACCCATCGCCTCGTCGCGGATCAGGACGTTCCTGTTGTTGAGGAAGACGACGCGGAACTCCTCCGTCACCCGGTGCGCCATCGCGGCGTGGAGATAGTCGGTCAGCGCCTGCCAGCCCGACAGCACCGGCCGGTCGAGCGCCGCCGTGCGCAGCGACCGCAGCGCCGCTGCCTCGACGAACTTCAGCGCCGCAGCACCCCCGGCGGACAGCCCCTCGACGCGCGCCAGTTCGGCGGGCGCGGCGGCAAGGACGGCGGGAAAGGAGCCGAACTCGGCGAGCAAGCGCTTGGCCAGCGGCTTGGTGTCGCGCCGGGGGATGGCCAGCGCGAGAACATACTCAAGCAGCTCGTAGTCGAGGAAAGCGTCGCCCCCGCCCTCGAGCAGCCGCTCGCGCAGGCGTTCACGATGGCCAGAGGGGTCGGTACCCTCAGCCATCTACCGGTTGTCATGCTGGCGCAGGCCAGCATCCACGGTCATGCCCAGCGACAGGCCTGCGGTCGCGCCCAACCGTGGATGCCGGCCTGTGCCAGCATGACCCGCTCTCAGGTGGCTCACACCGCGTACGGCGGCCGGTCGAAGCCGCCGGGACTCAGCGTGAACACCTCGCACCCGGCTTCGGTAATCCCGACCGAATGCTCGAACTGCGCCGACAGGCTGCGGTCGCGCGTTACCGCCGTCCAGCCGTCGTCCAGGAGCTTCACCTCCGCCCGGCCGAGGTTGATCATCGGCTCGATGGTGAAGATCATGCCGGGTTCCAGCCGTGGCCCCTTGCCCGGCTTGCCGACGTGGACGACATTCGGCGTGTCGTGGAAGACACGGCCAACCCCGTGGCCGCAGAAGTCGCGCACGACGGAGCAGCGTTGCCCCTCGGCATAGGTTTGAATGGCGTGGCCGATGTCGCCGAAGCTGTTGCCGGGTTTGGCCGCGGCGATCCCGCGCTGCAGGCACTCCCAGGTGATGTCGACCAGCCGCCGCGCCTTCAGCGGCACGTCGCCGACCAGGTACATCCGGCTGGTGTCGCCGTGCCAGCCGTCGACGACGACGGTCACGTCGATGTTGACGATGTCGCCCGCCTTCAGCCGCTTGGCCCCCGGGATGCCGTGGCAGACGACGTGGTTGACGCTGATGCAGCTGGCATGGGCATAGCCGCGGTAGAAGACCGTTGCCGGGACCGCGCCGGCGGCGAGCACGAAGTCGTGGATGCGCCGGTCGAGATCGGCGGTCAGCGCCTCCGGCACGACGTGCGGCACGAGCATATCGAGCACGCTGGCCGCCAGCCGCCCGGCCGCGCGCATCCCGGCGAAGCCCGCTTCGTCGTGGCGCTTGATCGTCGCCGTGCGCTCGTCGAGATAGGGGTCGCTCATCGCCCGGAGATAGGCGGCGGCGGCGGCGTTGTCGACTCGCGCGGGCGCGTCGGTTAGAGCGCGGCGATGGCCGCTGCCGATCCCGACCGCATCTATACCGCCGCCCTCGTCGTCATCGGCGACGAGATCCTGTCGGGGCGGACGCAGGACGCGAACCTCGCCTACCTCGCCAAGTGGCTGGGGCTGCAGGGCATCCGCCTGAAGGAGGCGCGCGTCGTCGCCGACGACACCGCCGCCATCGTTGACGCGGTCAACGCGCTCCGGGCTGCGCACGACTATCTGTTCACCACCGGCGGCATCGGCCCGACGCACGACGACATCACCGTCGACGCCATCGCCGCCGCGTTCGGCGTCGAGGTCGTCCACCACCCCGACGCGGTCAGGGTGCTGACCGACTATTACGGCGATCGGCTGACCGACGCCCGGCTGCGGATGGCGCGCGTGCCGGCCGGGGCCGAGCTGATCGCCAATGCGCGGACCAAGGCGCCGGGCATCCGCATCGGCAACGTCTTCATCATGGCCGGCGTGCCGGCGATCACCCAGTCGATGCTCGAGGCGCTCGATGGCCAACTGCCCGGCGGGCGGCCGGTGCTGTCGGCGACCGTCGCCGCCTGGACCGCCGAAAGCCGGGTGGCAGCGACACTGGCGGCGGTCGAGAAGGCGCACCCCGGCGTGCAGATCGGAAGCTACCCCTTCTGGCGCGACGGGCGGACCGGGGCCAACTTCGTCGTGCGCAGCGTCGACCGCGATCTGCTCACGGAAACGGTCGCGGCGCTCCACGCGGCGCTTCGAGCGGAGGGGCTGGAACCGGTCGATGGCGAACTTTAGGGCGCGAACGGTGACGGAGGCGGAGCGATGAGGGTTCTGCGGTGGATCGGCTTCGGCGCGCTGCTCGCGGTGTTCGCGCTGTTCGCTTTCTCGAACTGGACGCGGGTGCCGATCGTCCGGCCCGACGGGGCGACGGTGTCGGTGTTCCTGCCGATCGTCGTGCTCGTCGCCTTCGTGCTGGGCTGGCTGCCGGTGCTGCTGCTCCATCTCGCGGCGCGGGCGACGTGGCGGCGGCGGACGGCGAAGGTCGAACGCCTGCTCGACGACGCGCTGTCGGCCGGCCCGCGCGTCGCGCCCCCGGTGACGCCGCCGACGACGAGCACGCTCGCGCCATGAGCGTCTTCGTCGCCGTCGACACGCCCGACCTCGCCCGCGCCGAGGCGCTGGCGCGCGCGGTCGCGCCCCACGTTGGTCCGATCGGGGGCGGGCTCAAGCTCGGCCTCGAGTTCTTCATGGCGAACGGCCCCGACGGCGTGCGGCGGATGCTGGTGCACGGCCTGCCGGTGTTCCTCGACGTCAAGCTGCACGACATCGGCAACACGGTCGCCGGCGCGATGCGCGCCTTGGCTCCGCTCAGGGTGGCCGTCGTCAACGTCCATGCCGCGATCGGCGAGGCGGCGATGCGGGCCGCGCGCGACGCCATGCCGGCGACAACGGCGATCATCGCCGTGACCGTGTTGACCAGCTTCGACGCCGCCGACCTCCACGCCATCGGCGTGCCCGCGGCCGTGCCGGAGCAGGTGCTCCACCTCGCCGCCATGACCCGCAGTGCCGGGCTGCAGGGCGTCGTTTGCGCCGGCAGCGAGGCGGCGGCGGTGCGCGCGGCGTGGCCGGATGCGGTCATCGCCGTCCCCGGCCTGCGCGCCGAGGGCGATGCGGTCGGCGACCAGAAGCGGGTGATGACGCCGCGCGCCGCCCGCGACGCCGGCGCGTCGATCCTGGTGGTCGGCCGCTCGATCACCGCCGCGCCCGACCCCGCCGCCGCCGCCGCCGCCATCGCCGCCACGCTGTGATACGTTCCTCTCGATCCGCCGCCGCGCTTCTCCCTCCCCCCCTGGCGCGAAGCGCCAGAGAGCGGGGAGGGCCGTGGGGGCATCGGCTATGACCCACGTCAAGATCTGCGGCCTGTCGACGCGCGCCACGGTCGAGGCGGCGGTCGCGGCGGGGGCGAGCCACATCGGCTTCACCTTCTTCCCGCCGTCCCCGCGCAATGTGACGCCCGACGCCGCGCTGGCGCTGGGGCGGGACTTCGCCGGGCGCGTCGTCCGCGTCGGCGTCTTCGTCGATCCGGACGACGAGCTGCTCGACCGCGCCGCGCCCGCGATCGACGTCGTCCAGCTTCACGGCAGCGAGCCGCCCGAACGCCTCGCCGCCGTCCGCGCGCGGCTCGGCAAGCCGGTGTGGCGCGCCGCTGGGGTCGCCAGCCGAGAGGACATCCGCGCGGCCATCGCCAGCGCAGGAAGCGCCGACCGGTTGCTGTTCGACGCCAAAGCGCCTAGGGGAGCGCCCCTGCCCGGCGGCAACGGCCTGCGCTTCGATTGGCGGCTGCTCGCCGAGGCCGCGCCGCAGCGGCCGTGGGGTCTGTCGGGCGGGCTGGACGCGGCGAGCGTGGCGGACGCGGTGCGCCTCACCGCCGCGCCGCTGGTCGATGTGTCGTCGGGAGTCGAGGAGAGCGCGGGCGTGAAGTCGGTCGACAAGATCAAGGCGTTCGTCGCCGCGGTCCGGGCCGCGTGATGGCCACGGCTGCGACCCTGCCCCCGAGCCTCCGCGCCGGTCCCGACGCGCGCGGCCACTTCGGCGCGTTCGGCGGCCGCTACGTCGCCGAGACGCTGATGCCGCTGATCCTCGACCTCGAGCGCGAGTATCGCGCGGCGCAGGCCGACCCCGCCTTCGCCGCCGAGTTCGACCACCTGCTCAACCAC
>JAFARM010000429.1 GCA_019245455.1 Sphingomonadaceae bacterium
TGGTCAACGCGAGGAAGTCGCGCCAATCGGCGGGGACGGCAGTTGGGGCCTGGGCAGTCACGCTTGTCATATAAGCCTTACCGTCACCCCGGCGAAGGCCGGGGTCCCAGAGAAATTAGACACGGCGTGTCTCCCCGGGATCCCCGCCTTCGCGGGGATGACGTTTTCCCGTCAGTCGATCCTCGGCAGCGTCGAGAACTGGTGGAAGGGCGGCGGGCTCGACAGGGTCCATTCGAGCGTCGTCGCACCCTCGCCCCACGGATTGTCCGGCGCCTTGCGGCCCGCGAACAACGACCAGAGGACGTTGATGAAGAAGAAAGCCATCGAGGCGGCCATGATGAAATAGCCGACCGAGGCGACGTAATTCCAGTGCGCGAAGGCGTCCGCATAATCCGGGATGCGGCGCGGCATGCCGTTCATGCCGAGGAAGTGCATCGGGAAGAACAGGATGTTCACGCCGATGAAGAAGACCCAGAAATGGAGCTTCCCGAGCAGCTCGTTGTACATGCGGCCGGACATTTTCGGGAACCAGTAGTAGAAGCCCGCGAACAGCGAGAACACCGCGCCCAGCGACAGCACATAGTGGAAGTGAGCCACCACATAATAGGTGTCCTGGTAGATCACATCGACGCCGCCATTGGCGAGCACGACGCCGGTCACGCCCCCGACCGTGAACATGAAGATGAAGCCCAACGCCCACAGCATCGGTGTCTCGAAGGTGATCGAGCCGCCCCACATGGTCGCGATCCAGGAGAAGATCTTGATGCCGGTCGGCACCGCGATCACCATCGTCGCCGCGGTGAAGTACATCTTCGTGTTCACGTCGAGGCCGACGGTGAACATATGGTGCGCCCACACGACGAAGCCGATCACGCCGATCGCCACCATCGCATAGGCCATGCCGAGATAGCCGAAGACCGGCTTACGGCTGAACGTCGCGATCACCTGGCTGATCATGCCGAAGCCCGGCACGATCATGATGTACACCTCGGGATGGCCGAAGAACCAGAAGAGGTGCTGGTAGAGCAGCGGATCGCCGCCGCCTTGGGCGTCGAAGAAGTGCGTGCCGAAATTGCGGTCGGTCAGCATCATCGTGATCGCGCCGGCGAGGACCGGCAGCGCCAGCAGCAGCAGGAACACGGTCACCAGGATCGACCAGACGAAGAGAGGCATCTTGTGCAGCGTCATGCCTGGCGCGCGCATGTTGAAGATGGTGGTGATGAAGTTGATCGCGCCGAGGATGGAGCTCGCGCCGGCAAGGTGGAGCGAGAAGATCACCATGTCGACCGAGGGCCCGGGCGAGCCGCTCGTCGAGAGCGGCGCGTAGAGCGTCCAGCCGCCGCCGACGCCGATGCCGCCGCTGTCGCCTTCGACAAACATCGACCCCATCAGCAGCAGGAACGACGGCACCAGCAGCCAGAAGGAGATGTTGTTCATCCGCGGGAAGGCCATGTCGGGCGCGCCGATCATCAGCGGCACGAACCAATTGCCGAAGCCGCCGATCATCGCCGGCATGACCGTGAAGAAGACCATGATCAGGCCGTGGGCGGTGATGAACACGTTCCACAGGTGGTACGAGGCGTCGAGGTTCCCGTTGGTGAACCACGTCAGATACTGGATGCCCGGATGCGCGAGTTCCGCCCGCATGATGCCCGAGATCGCGCCGCCGATCGTCCCGGCGAGGATCGCGAAGATCAGGTACAGCGTCCCGATGTCCTTGTGATTGGTCGAGAACAGCCAGCGCCGGGCGAAGCTCAGCTCGGCATGGCCGCCGTGGTCGTCGTGGGCGAGCCCGGCATCGAAGGCGGAAGTGGCCATGGTCGTTCTCTTACTTGGTCGCCGCCGGCGCGGGCGCGGTGGCGGGGGAAGCGTCGGGCGCGGCCGGAGCCGGGGGTGCCGTCACGGTCGGGACAGCGGGCGTGACGCCGGTCTTGACCTCGGCCGCGGCATTGGCGGCCGGGGCGGCGGTCGAGGTCAGCGATCCGGCCGATGCCGCCGCGGTCTTCGGCGTGATGCCGTTCTCCTTCTGCTTGGCGGCGACCCAGGCGGCGAATCGCGCCGGCGGCACGACCTCGACGGCGATCGGCATGAAGGCGTGCTTGGTCCCGCACAGCTGGAAGCACTGGCCGTAGTAGACGCCCGGCCGGTCGACCTTGAACCACGTCTCGTTGACCCGGCCGGGCACGGCGTCCATCTGCACCCAGAAGGACGGGATCGCCCAGGCGTGGATGACGTCGGCCGCCGTCGTCAGCACCCGAACCGTGACGCCGGCCGGGACCACCACGCGGTTGTCGACGCCGAGCTTGGCGGGGTCGCCCTTCTTCGCCGCGTCCTCGTCGGACAGGATGATCGAATCGAAGCTGAAGCCGCCCTGGTCGGGATATTCATACTCCCAGTACCATTGGTGTCCGGTCGCCTTGATCGTCAGCCCGGCCTTGGGCGGCTGGTACTGATTGGCGAGGAGGCGGAACGACGGCACCGCGATGACGACGAGGATCAGCACCGGGACGACCGTCCAGACGACTTCGACCAGCGTGTTGTGCGACGTCCGCGACGCGACCGGATTGCGCCCGGCCCGGTAGCGGGCGAGCGTGTAGAGCAAGAGCGCGAAGACGACGATGCAGACGCCGACCATGATCGGGTCGATGAAGGTCATTACGACGTGGCGCGCCTCGGCGGCGATCGGCGTCATCGCCGCCTGCAGGTTCCAGCCGCCGTCGGGCTGGCCGATGTGCGGCGTCGGCAGCGTCGGCGCCGCGGCGGGGGCGGCCGCCGGCGGCATCGCCGTCGTCGTCACCGGGACGACAGGCGCGGAACCGACCGGCGACTGCGCGCGGAGGGCCGTCGCGATCAGGCCCGAGGCGGCGAGGAACAGCTTGGCGGTGACGCGCATCGAACCCCTTCGATCATCTGACTCCGCCGACAGCCGGGCCGGGGCGAGTTGCGGGGGCTTATATGCCCCGTGGTCCGGCGCGACAAGCGCACAACTGCCGCACTGCGGCATGAGCGTCACGGCAGCAGGTCGGCATAACGCGCCGGTTCCTTCGCGCGCTGGGCCCGGATCGCCTCGGCAAGGTCGCCGCCCTGGAGCATCCCGGCGTTCCACGTCGCGACATAGTCGAGCCCCTGGGCGATCGTCGCGTCACGGCCGTGGTTCAGCACCGCCTTGATGCCGGTAATGGCGAGGGGCGACTTGGCAGCGATCTCGCCCGCCAGCGCCCGTGCCGCCGCCAGCGCCGCCGCGTGATCGGCTTCCACCCGGTTGAGGAAGCCGTAGCGCGCCGCCTCCTCGGCTCCAAAGCGGCGACCCGTGTAGGCGAGTTCGCGCACCAGCCCCTGCGGCAGCAGGTGCGGAATGCGCTGCAGCGTGCCGACATCGGCGACGATGGCGATGTTGACCTCCTGCACCGTGAAGAAGCAGTCCGCCGTCCCGACGCGCAGGTCGCAGGCAGTGACGAGGTCGACGCCGCCGCCGATGCACCCGCCCTGGATGCAGGCGATGACCGGCACGCGCGCCCGGTCGATGCAGCTGAACGTCTCCTGCAGCGTGTGGACGTGGCGGCGGAACGCCTCGCGCGCGCGGCCTGGGTCGCTGCCGGCGGGAGCCAGCGTCGTCCCGGCCCAGTTGAGGTCGAGCCCGGCGGTGAAGTGCTTGCCCGTCGAGGCGATGACGACGGCGCGGACGCTCGGGGCGGCGTCGATCGCGGCGAACGCCTTGGGCACGTCGGTCCAGAAGGCGGCGTTCATCGTGTTGAGCGCGTCGCCGCGGCTGAGCGTCACGGTGGCGATGCCGTCGGCGATGTCGAGCGTCAAAGTCTCCAGTTCCACCGCGTCTCTCCCCAGAGTAGAACCAGGTGCATGACCAAGTTCACCGTCAACGGCAATCCCGTCCACTACCTGCTGCCGGCCGACACGCCGCTCTTGTGGGCGCTGCGTGACGCGTCCAATCTGACCGGCACCAAATTCGGCTGCGGCGCCGGCCTGTGCGGCGCCTGCA
>JAFARM010000091.1 GCA_019245455.1 Sphingomonadaceae bacterium
GTCCGGCGCATCATCGCCTTGCGCAGCCCGTGCGCCGAGCACTGGGGGAGGCCGGCGGCGTCGCACCACTCGCGCATCTTGTTGCCGAAGCCGGCGTTGGTGAAGGGCAGCCCGCGATCGGTGACGAGGAACGTCAGCTGCCCCGGCGCGCGCGGCGTGGCGACGATCGCCTCGAGGAGCTGCGGCGCGATCAGCAGGATGAGCGTCGTCCCCGTCTTCGACTGCCGCAGCGTGATTCGCCCGTCGCGGATGTGCTGGCGGCCGAGCCGGATCGCATCGATTCGGCGCTGACAGGTCCACAGCATCAGCTCCATGGCCAGCCGCGCCTGGGTGCCGAGTGCGTGGTGCGCGCGGTACTGGGCGATCTCCGGCTCGGTCCAGGTGTGGAAGCCGGTCGACCGCTCGCCGGCGGCGACCTTCACCCGCGACGAATCGGCCGCGGGGTTGCCGGCGTGCAGCCTGACCTTCCTGGCGAAGGCAAACAGCCGGATCAGCTCCTTCCTGAGCTTGCGCGCTGCCTCGGGCCCGCCGACCAGGCGCGGCCCGGCGCTGGTCTGTGCAAGGCCGCGCACCCGCTTGGCGGCGACGATCGCGTCGATGTGCTCGAAGGTGATCGGCGCGACCGGCCAGTCGCCGCGGCCGTCCCGGAACCCGTCGATGATGCGCCTGATCTTCGCCTGGGTCGCCGGTGTCGGCCCGAGCCGCTCGGGCACGGCGAGGTAGCGCGTGCAGAGGTCGTCGAGCGTCCCCGGTGCGGCGCGGCCGCCTGTCGGCGCTGGGCGCTCGCTGCCTGCCATGCAGGCGTCGTACTCGGCCTTGAACGCCGGCGTGCCGAAGGCGGCGGTGAAGTAGTGGCTCTGCCCCTTGCGGCGAAAGCGGAGCCGGTCCTTGCCGTGCCGGTCGGTCATCACCGAGACGTGCTTGGGCAGGAAGCGGCGGCGCTTGGTCACGTCTTCAGCAGCTCGTCCCACGGGTTGCGGACCGCGGCGGCCGCCGCGGCTTCCGATAGGATGACGATATTGCCGTTGGGTTCAACCACGACCTTGCCGACCGCCATGCCACCGGCGACCGCGCCGGCGACAGCACGGGCGACGTCGTCCTTCTTCGCGCGGGCGCGGGCGGTCATAGGGCCTCGATGAAGGACGCAAGGTTTGCTGGGGTCATGGTCCCGGCTGCAGCGGCCTGGGTCTCATGCTCGATCCGATCCCAGAGGTGGTCACACCAAGCTGCGAGGCGCTGGCTCTGACGACGGCGGTAAAGGCGCCTCAGCTTCGTCAGCCGCTGCCTCAGCTCTCGAGGAACCCGCCGATAGCACTTGCCGCAGATGATGCGTGTACCTGCGGGATAGCGAGACGCAGGCGCGGTCCTGCGGCACCCATCGACTAAGCACGGGATGCGGTCGCCTTCGCGGTTCTCCGGGCGAATCGGCACTACGCCCTCCACTCGATAGGCTTGGTGCCATTCGGGATGGCGTGCTTGCCCCGAGCTAGCGGGTGCAGAGGCCACCCGTCGTCGCTGAGCCGTAGCGAGAGGATCTGGGTAACACCCCAGCGGAAGGCGAACATCGCCTCGTCGACCAGCTCGGGATAGCGCCGTGCGATACCCGGGCCGAAGGCGGCGACGTGCCAACGCGCGATCATCGAGGCTTCGCGGATCGCCTCGAGGTTGGCGAGCTGCATGGCCTGGGTGTAGCGGCCGTCGTCGACCGGGGATTGCTGGACGTCCTCGAGCTGCACCCCGACGCGCGTCACGTCACCATCCGCGAGGCGAGCGGCCGGGTCGTCGGCATCTACTTCCGCGAGCCCGGCCAGTCTTGGCAACCGGGTGGGATGTGGGGCGACGGCCGCTGATTGCCTGAGCCGCCGCACGGCATAGCGGCTGACGATGTGCCGCTCGCCATCGGCGAACTCGACCTCAACCGAGTTCATCGCGCCGCGCGCCGTCACGCGACAGGCGTGCCCAAACCGCTCGGGAAGGGTCGCGCGCACCCGCCAGCGATGGTCCAGGTCAGGCGCGCGCTCCGGCCTCGATGCGGTCGGCCTGACGCCCGTGTTCAGCCACGGCCGCCAGCCGCCGGCCACTTGATAGAACCGCAGCGGCGTGATCTCCCAGTACCTCACCGCTGCACCTCGGAAAGCTTATCGCCGCAGAAGGGGCAGTAGGTGGCGAAGAGACCGATTGCCCGCTTCTTGCCCATCCCGCTCTCGACCTGTTCGGTCTCGATCATCGGTAGAACCGGCAAGTCAGGAGTTATGATCAGCGGCAGCTTGATCCGCGTGTTGTGCTCAACGAGCTTGGCGTCGAGCAGGGCTATGCAATCGCAGGCCATTACCTGCTCTCCCTGTCCATCATCCGCCCCTCTTCTCGCTCCTCGGCCGCTGTCATCCGAGCCGCGGCGCGCTCCATGCCGTCGAGGCGGGCGAACAGCAGGCTGGCGAGCTCGTTGCTGTCGAGGCGCACCAGGTGCGCGGCGAGCTTGACAAGGGGCAGGTGGTCGCCGTCCTCGTCGATGATGTCGCGGCCGACGTTGAGCGCGAGCCACTCGATCGCGGGCGCCCGGCTCACAGGATCAACCTTATGGGAAAGGCACGCAACGACGGCGGCTTTGATCGGCACGGGATCAGGTCGGCGTCAAACTCAAAGTGGTCGGCGTCGCCAGCCACCGCGACGCGCGTGATCAGCGCCTGAACGGGGACGCCACGTTCAGTCGTGCCTTCCCAGACCCGGGCCGGGACGATCGTCCCGGCGACACGTACCTCGACGACCTGATCGGTGCTCTCGAGCGTCATCTTCACTTCGTCTCTCCCAGCAGCGGGTTTGCCAGCTTGATGTCGCCGCCCGGCGTCTCGACCAGGACGCCGGCGTCTCGCAGCGCCTTCATGGCGGTCTGGTAGAAGGTCAGCGGCGTGATCTCCCCGGCCGTCATTTGCCGGGCACCGTCAGCAACGCCCCGTGCATCGGGCATCGGATGCGATCGTCGGCGCGCCGGGGGCAGGCGGTGATGTCGTAACCGCGGTGGGGGCAGATGAGCCGAGCACCTTCGCGCTTTGCCACGCCTTCAGCCGGGCCCGCCCACACCCGGGAGCCATCGGGATAAAGCGCAAA
>JAFARM010000248.1 GCA_019245455.1 Sphingomonadaceae bacterium
CGACGCTGGCGGCGGCGGTCGCGGCGCTCGGCGCGGCGGGGCTGCGCGTCGTCGCGATGTCGCGGGTGCGCTCGACGCCGCCGCTCGGCCCGCGGCAGCGCCGCTTCGCCAACGCCGTCGCCGCGGTCGCGACCGACCTGCCGCTCGCCGAGGTGCTCACCCGGCTGAAGGCCATCGAGCGCGCCTTCGGGCGGCGGCGGGGGCGGCGCTGGGGGCCGCGCGTGCTCGACCTCGACCTCGTCGCGGCGGGCAAGGCGGTGGTGCGGGCGCAGGGGCTGACCGTGCCGCATATCGGGCTGGCCGAGCGCCGCTTCGTCCTCGATCCGCTGGCGGAAATCGCACCGGGCTGGCGACATCCGCTGCTCGGCGCGACCGCACGTCAGTTGCGCGCGCGGGCACACCGCCCTAGACGATCCGCCGCCGTGGACCCTTAGCTCAATCGGTAGAGCGTTCGACTTTTAATCGATAGGTTGCGGGTTCGAGTCCCGCAGGGTCCACCACCTCAGCCGGCAATGCGGCCGACGCACGCGCCGAAGCCGATCGGTACGAACCCCTCGGCAACCGCGCGGGCGGTCAGCGTCACCTCGTCGCCGTCCTCCAGGAACGTGCGCGTCTCGCCGCCGGGCAGCGCCACCGGCTGCGCCCCGCCGCGGCTCATCTCGATCAGGCTGCCGAGGCTGGCGTCGTCGGGGCCGGAAATGGTGCCGGTGCCGAGCAGGTCGCCGGGCTGAAGCGCGCAGCCGTTCGAGCTATGGTGCGTGATCATCTGCGCCACCGTCCAGTACATATGGCGCGCGGCGCTGGCGGCGAGGCGGACGGGCGCGCTGCCGGCGGCGCGGGTGGCGGCAGTCGACAGGTGGACGAACAGGTCGATGGCGAAGGCCCCGCGCGCCTGGTCGCCGAGATCGCTGAGGTAGGGCAGGGGGGCGGGGTCGCCCTCGGGCCGGAGCGCCTGCGCGATGCGGAAGGGGGCGAGCGCCTCCGCCGTCACCACCCACGGCGAGACGCTGGTCAGGAAGTTCTTGGCGAGGAACGGACCGAGCGGGACATACTCCCAAGCCTGCAGGTCGCGCGCCGACCAGTCGTTGAGCAGGCACAGCCCGGCGACGTGCGTACCGGCCTCGGCGATCGGGATCGGCTGCCCGAGGTCGTTCCCCCGCCCGATCCACACGCCCATCTCGAGCTCGTAGTCGAGCCGGCGGCACGGGCCGAAGGTCGGCGCGTCCTCGCTCGGCCCCTTGCGCTGGCCGTGGGGGCGGACGACCGGCGCGCCCGACACCCGCACCGTCGAGGCGCGGCCGTGATAGCCGATCGGCACGTATTTGTAGTTCGGCAGCAGCGGCGCGTCCGGGCGGAACAGGCGGCCGATGTTGGTCGCGTGGTGGATGCCGACGTAGAAGTCGGTGTAGTCGCCGACCCGGCACGGCAGGTGGAGGCTCGCCTCCCGCACCTGGACAAGGTGGGGCTCGACGGCAGCCCGGTGGCTCTCGTCCGTGAGCAGCGCCGACACCTGCCGCCGCACCGTCTGCCGGGCTGCGGCATCGGCGAGCAAAGCGTTGAGGGTCGGCCCGGCGACCAACGCGGCGTCTAACTTGAGCAGACCCGCCGCGGCCAGCGCCGCGAGGTCGACGATCCGCTCGCCGATCGCCATACCCGCCCGCGGCGCACTCGCAGCCGCGCTGAAGATCCCGAGCGGCAGGTTCTGCACCGGGAAATCGTGCCCCGCCGGCACGTCGACCCACGACCGCAGCGCCGGATCGTGCGTCGCGTCGATCACGGCAGCACCGCCTTGGGGAAATCAGCCCAGGCGGCGTCATAGTCGGGCTGGGCGTGGTTCAGCGCGTACTCGGTCGCGCGGTACGGCCAGCAGCTTTCGACCATGAAGGCATAGCCGCCGTCGACCTTGTGCGGCTTGAGCTCGGCGGCACTCGCCTTCTCCCACGTCGCGACGTCGGGGCCGTGGCCGCTCATCAGGTTGTGGAGCGACAGGCCGCCGGGCGCGAAGCCGCCCGCCTTGGCATCGTACTGCCCGTCGATCAGCCCCATCGCCTCGCTCATCACGTTCCTGTGGAACCAGGGCGGGCGGAACGTGTCCTCGCCGACCAGCCAGCGCGGCGGGAACAGGACGAAGTCGGCATTCGCCCGGCCCGGCGTGTCGGACGGCGAGGTCAGCACCGTGTAGATCGACGGGTCGGGATGATCGTAGCTGACCGTTCCCATCGTGTTGAAGCGCGTCAGGTCATAGACCCACGGGGCGAGGTTGCCGTGCCAGGCGACGACGTCGAACGGCGACCGGTCGAGCGTCGTCGTCCACAGCTTGCCCATGAACTTCTGGACCAGTTCGTAGGGCCGCTCGTCGTCCTCGAACCACGCCGGAGAGGTCACGAAGTCGCGCGGGTTGGCGAGGCCGTTGGCGCCGATCGGGCCGAGGTCGGGCAGGCGGAACAGCGCGCCCCGGTTCTCGACGAGGTAGCCGCGCGCGCGGCCGTCGGGCAGGCGGACGGCGTGGCGGACGCCGCGCGGCACGCAGGCGACCTCGCGCGGGTGCACCGTCATGCGGCCGAGCTCGGTCAGCACGTCCAAGCGCCCCTCGACCGGGATCAGCAGCGTCTCGCCGTCGGCGTTGACGAAGGCGCGTGCGTCCATGTCGGCGGTCGCGGCATAGGTCGCGACCATCGCCCCGGTCAGCGCCTCGGCATCGCCGCAGTGGAGCATCGGCAGGACCGAGTCGTGGAAGTCGGTCGGCGCGTCGGGCCAGCCGCGCGGGTCCCAGCGCAGCCGATTGGGCGGGGGCGGGGGCGCGTGGTTGGCGACGAGGTCGAGCGCCAGCCGGTACGGCGGATGCGCCGCGCTCGGCCGCAGCCGGTACAGCCACGTCCGCCGGTTCTCGCTCCGCGGCGCGGTGAAGGCGGTGCCGGACAGCTGCTCGGCGTAGAGCCCGAAGGCTGGCCGCTGCGGCGAGTTGCGCCCGTGCGGCAGCGCGCCGGGAACGGCCTCGGTGGCGAAGTGGTTGGCGAAGCCGGTCAGCATTTCCCCCCTCCCGCTTGCGGGAGGGGCCGGGGGTGGGGAGTCGCCGAGCGTCGACCGGTCAGCCGTCGCTGGTAGACACCCTTCCTTCTCCCTCCCCCCCTGGCGCGCAGCGCCAGAGAGCGGGGAGGGCCGGGGTGGGGGCGGTCGGGCGAGAGACAGAGGTCCGCGCGGCGGTCGCGTTCCCCCACGTCCCTCCCCGCTCTCCGTTCGCTTCGCTCACGGGGGGGAAGGGAGGACGGTGCGGCGCTCACTTGCTCTTTCCTTGAAGATTGTTCGCGCTCGTCACGATCCACTCGTGGAGCAGGTTCGCGTCCTCGACGACCTCCGCCGGTAGGACGACGTACGACTTGCTGACCGGCGCACCGGGCTCATACTGCAGCGCCTTCGCCCCCGGCAGCGCCAGCGCGCGGCTATGCTCCGCCCCGAAGAACTTCAGCGCCAGCCCGACGTCCGACAGCGAGGCGAACGGCACTTCGGCGGCATAGCCCATGATGCCGCCGAACATCTTCCGGAACGACAGCTCGATATCGGGCGCGGCGGCGAGCATCCGTGCCTGGAGGTCGGCGGGGTCGGTTATCACCTCCCCTCCCCTCCAGGGGAGGGGCGAGAGACGCGCGAAGCGCGGCCCGGGGGTGGGGCCGTGCGGGCAGCCGCCGACTTCCCCACCCCCGGCCTCTCCCCTGAAGGGGAGGGGAGGCATCGTCCCCTCACGCCTCCACCTTTGCCGGGATCACGCCGCGGCGCATCTGATCCAGCTCCAGCGACTCGAATAGCGCCTTGAAGTTGCCCTCGCCGAAGCCGTCGTTGCCCTTGCGCTGGATGATCTCGAAGAAGATCGGGCCGACCATGTTCTCGGTGAAGATCTGCAGCAGCAGCCCGCCGCCGGTCTCGGGCGCGCCGTCGATCAGGATGCGGCGCTTCCGCATCGCCTCGACGTCGTGGCCGTGGCCGGGCAGGCGCTTGTCGATCAGGTCGAAGTACGTGTCGGGGCTGTCCTGGAAGCGGATGCCGTTCGCCCGCAGCTTGTCGACGGTGGCGAAGATGTCGTCGGTGGCGAGCGCCAGGTGCTGGATGCCCTCGCCCTTGTACGCCTTGAGGAACTCCTCGATCTGGCTGTGCTCGTCCTGGCTTTCGTTCAGCGGGATGCGGATCTTGTCGTCGGGCGCGGTCATTGCCTTGCTGAACAGTCCCGTCGCCTGCCCCTCGATGTCGAAGTAGCGGATCTGGCGGAAGCCGAAGATGCGCTCGTAGAACTCGGCCCAGTGCGCCATCCGCCCGCGGTTGACGTTGTGGGTCAGGTGGTCGAGCGTGTGCAGGCCGACCGAGCGGTCATTGGCCGTCGCGCCCGGCACCGGGCGGAAGTCGATGTCGTAGATCTCGTGCTCGCCGGCGCGGTCAACGAGGTAGAGATTCGACCCGCCGATCCCTTCGATCGCCGGGATGTTGAGCTCCATCGGCCCGACCGGGCCGGTCACGGGCGTCGCGCCGCGCTTGACCGCCTCCTCGAACGCATGGCGCGCGTCCTTCACCCGGAACGCCATGGCGTTGGCGCTGGGGCCGTGGGCGTTGCGGAACTCGGCCGCCTGGCCCTTGGTGTCCATGTTCAGCAGGAAGTTGATGTCCCCCTGGGCGTAGCGGCGGACGTCCTTCGACCGGTGGGTGGCGACATGGGTGAAGCCCATCGCCTCGAAAAGCGACGCCAGCGCTTGCGGATCGGGGCCGGTGAACT
>JAFARM010000275.1 GCA_019245455.1 Sphingomonadaceae bacterium
CTGGTTCTCGTCGCGCATCGGCGCGGTGCAGCCTTCGAGATAGGAGACGTAGGACCCTTTGTCGGCGACGATCAGGGTGCGCTCGAACTGGCCGGTGTTTTCGGCATTGATGCGAAAATAGGTCGAAAGCTCCATCGGGCAGCGAACGCCCTCGGGCACGTAGACGAAGGTGCCGTCGCTGAAGACCGCGCTGTTGAGGCAGGCGAAGAAGTTGTCGCGCGCTGGCACGACGGATCCCAGATGCTTGCGGACGAGGTCGGGGAACTCGCGCACCGCTTCGCTGATCGAGCGGAAGATGACACCTGCCCGCTCGAGCTCGGCGCGGAAGGTCGTCGCCACCGATACGCTGTCGAAGACGGCATCGACCGCGACCCGGCGGCTGCCCTCGACGCCGGCCAGCATCTCCTGCTCGGCGAGCGGGATGCCCAGCTTCTCGTAGGTGCGCCGGATCTCGGGATCGAGTTCGTCCAACGACGCCAGCGTCGGCTTCGCCTTGGGTGCGGCGTAGTAATAGGCATCCTGATAGTCGATCGGGGCGATGTTGAGCTTCGCCCAATCGGGCGCGGCCATCGTCAGCCAATGGCGGTACGCCTTCAGCCGCCAGTCGAGCAGCCAGTCCGGCTCGCCCTTCTTCGCCGAAATGTAGCGGACCGTCTCCTCGCTCAGCCCCTTGGGCGCGAGGTCGGACTCGACCTCCGAGACGAAGCCCCACTTGTACGTGCCAAGGTCCTCGACGGCGGCCTGCGCCTCCTCGTTGCGAACCGGAGCGAGCTGATCGGTCATGCGGTCACCAGCGGACGGAGGGGCGCGCGCGCCGGCGCGGCAAGGTCACCGAGCGTGACGGCGGCGAGCGCGGTGCGGACGGCGAGGTTGATCGGCCGCCAGTGCGGGCGGACGGCGCAGCTGCCTTCGAGCGCGCAGGCGCTGACCGGCTCGTGGTCGGGGCCGTGCTGGCAATTGGTCAGCGCGATCGGCCCCTCGACCGCCTCGATGATGTCGGCAACGCTGATCGCCGCTGCCGCGCGGGCGAGGCGGAAGCCGCCGGCGACGCCGCGCGAACTCGCCAGCAGGCCGCCGCGCTTCAACAATCCCATGACCTTGGCGACCGTCGGCACCGGGATGCCGGTCCGCGCCGCGACCGCACCCGCCGACAGGCAGTCGCCATCGCAGCGCGCCGCCGCCGTCATCACGACCACCGCATAGTCGGCGAGGTTGGTCAGGCGGAGCATCGGGCCGCGAGGCCTCCTAAAGCGGAACGAATTGGTGCGACTTATGTGGCGCGGGCGCGAACCAAGTCAAGGGCTTGCGGCAGCAGGCGGGCGAGGCGGTCGGCCCAGTGCGCGATTCCTGTGGCATCGGCGAGGGGGTCCTGCCGCACCTCGATCTCGGCATAGGGCAGGCGGAGCGCGAAGGCATGGCGCGGGACGGTGTAGTCGATCCCGTCCATGGCATAGGGCTGGTTGTCCCCGACCACCAGATCGCCCTCCGATTTCAACAGCTTGAGCAGTTCGAGCCCCAGCGCCTCATTGGCGCCGTCGTGCAGAATCCCGCAGTGCCATGGCCGCGCGAACCCCTTCATCACCGGCGTGAAGCTGTGCAACGCGACCAGCGCCGGCCGCCCCGCGCCGTGACGCGTCGTGAGCAGGTGCGCGATCGTCGCGTGGTAGGGCCTGTGCACCGCCTCAACGCGCCGCGCACGCGCCGCCGCGCTCAGGTCGCGGTTGCCGGGGACCACGGTGCCATCGCTGACCTCGGGCATGGCGTCGGCGGCGTCCGGCGCGCGGTTGCAGTCGATCACCAGCCGCGAGTAGCGCTGGTGGACGAACACCGCGTCGAGCCTAGCCGACAGCGCCTCGCCCAGCGCCGTCACGCCGATGTCCCAGCCGATGTGGCGGCCGAGCTCGGCCTCCGGCAACCCAAGCTGCGCCAGCGCCTGCGGCACACGCCGGCCGCCATGGTCGCCGATCAGGACGAAGGGCGACGCGCCGTCCGGGTTGACGACGGCGGCGGGTTCGGGTTCGTCGTCGCTCAAGAGCTCGGGAAGCGTCATGCCGGTCCTGTCCATCGCGCATATCACGACCTATGCCTACAGCCAGCCGGTTACCTTCGGCGAGCACCGGCTGATGGTCCGCCCGCGCGAAAGCTATGACCAGCAGCTCTTGGCCGCGCGCATCGACATCGACCCCGCCCCGTCCGAGCTGCGCTGGCTGCACGACGTGTTCAGCAACGCCGTCGCCATCGCCAGCTTCGATGCCGCCGCGACCCACCTCTACATCGCCGCCCACGCCACGCTCGACCACCGCCCGGCGGCGATCGAGGCCTTCGCGCTGGAAAGCTATGCCCGCCGCTACCCCTTCACCTATTCGAGCGAGGATATGCCCGACCTGATCCGCTCGATCGAGCGGCAGAGCCACGATCCCGAGCGCGTCGTCGACCGCTGGGCGCGCGCCTTCATCGGCGACGACGGGCGGGTCGAGACGACGGTCCTCCTCGAACGCATCACCCGCGCCATCCACCGCGACTTCGCCTATGTCGGCCGCAGCGAGCCGGGCACGCAGTCGCCGCTCGAGACGCTCGCCAAGCGGCAGGGCACGTGCCGCGACTTCGCCGTGCTGATGATCGAGGCGGCGCGCGCGCTGGGCCTCGCCGCGCGCTTCGTCTCGGGCTACCTCTACGATCCCGCCGCAAGCGAGACGCGCATCGGCGGCGGCAACACCCATGCCTGGGTCAGCGTCTTCCTGCCCGGATCGGGCTGGGTCGAGTATGATCCGACCAACGGCATCGTCGGCAGCCACGGGCTGATCCGCGTCGCCGTCGCCCGCGATCCGTACCAGGCGGTGCCGCTTTCGGGGACGTGGACCGGACTGCCCGGCAGCTGCGTTGGCATGGACGTGACCGTGACGATCGCGGTCGAGGAACCCGGCCGATGCTGATCCGCTGCGGCTACGAAATCGCCTTCGCCGCCGCCGCGCCGACACCGATGATGGCGATGCTGAGCCTCCACCCGTCGCGCCACCGCGACCTCCGGACGCCGCACCGGCTGGCGACGCAGCCGGAGGTGCCGATCTACGACTATCCCGACGCCTTCGGGAACACGTGCACGCGCCTGATCGTGCCAGCGGGCGGCATCACCTTGTCGTGCGACTTCACCGTCGAGAACCCGGGCGTCCCCGATCCGCAGTCGCCGGACGCGGTCCAGCACCCGGTCGAGGACCTGCCCGACGACATCCTCGTCTACCTGCTCGGCAGCCGCTACTGCGAAACCGACCGACTGGGCGACACGGCATGGGGCCTGTTCGGCGGCGTCGAGCCCGGCTGGGCGCGGGTGCAGGCGATCGTCGACTATACGCACGAGCGCATCGCCTTCGGCTACCCGCACGCGCGGGCGACGCGCACGGCGTGGGAGGCGCACGAGGAGCGGGTCGGCGTTTGCCGCGACTTCGCCCACCTGGCGGTGACGCTGTGCCGCTGCATGAACATTCCCGCGCGCTACTGCACCGGCTATCTGGGCGACATCGGTGTCGAGCCGATCGATGCGGCGATGGACTTCTCGGCGTGGTTCGACGTCTATCTCGGCGGCGAATGGCACGCCTTCGACGCCCGCCATAACCGCCCGCGCATCGGCCGCATCCTGATGGCTCGGGGACGCGACGCGACGGACACCGCCCTGACGACCGCGTTCGGCCCGGCGACGCTGTGCAAGTTCAGGGTGGTCACGGAGGCCACCGGCTGAAGGCCGCCATGAACGCGGCGCACCGGCCGGATCGTTGCGCCGCCGTGTTGAACCGCCTAAGGCGTTAACGGTTCGGTACCGGGGGGGGGGAAGGCCATGCTGCAGTTACTGGAACGTCAGGTCGGCTGCGACGCCACGGCGATCGGCTTCCCGTCGGTCGACACCTGTCTCGCCGTCGTCCTGCAGACGACGAGCGAGCTCGTCGGCTGGCATAGCCTGAACACCGATATCGGCACCACCGCCGTCAATGCCGGCAAGCTCGCCGTCTATGTCGCCGCCAGTGCGCCCGGCCTGCCGATCCGGCTGTACACCGCGACGAACCGCACCAACCACCAGCGCGACTGGCGCGACGAGTTGCGGCAGATCGCCGCCGCGCTGAACTTCCACGGTCCCGCAACGGCGATCGACCTGAAGGTCAATACCGAAGGCGTCTATGTCCAGTTCGAACGCAACGCCGCGCGCCGGTGCTGTGACATCAGTTACAAGCGCAATTCCAAGATCGACTATGACACCGGCAAGACGCGCCTGTACGTCGAGACGACGCGCCATAAGCGGCTGCTGACCGGTGCCGGCAACTTCGGCGACCTGTACGGCGGTGGCGACGGCAAGACGACCGTCTACACCACCGTCACCACCAACGACCAGTCGTCGAAGGGGCGGCTGAACAGCGTATCGTGGTCGCAGACGAACACGATCACCATCCCCTGAGCCGCCGCGCGGCGGGATTGGCGACTGCGCCCGTCCTTAACCGCCACCCCCTTTGATCACCACCGGAACGCTCTGCAGCAGCGCATCGCTCATGCCGCGTCGGCGAACAACCGCTGCTCCAGCTGCGCTTCGACGCGGATCGGCTGGAAGCGCGACGCGGGGTGGAGATAGTCTTCGCCCGACTCGTCGACCACCCGCACCATGCCGACTTTCTCGGCACGCGGATCGTCCAGCCGCTGGTATATCTTCCGGGCTTCAAGCGAAGCCTCAAGCCCGCGGTTATCGACACAGATCACAAGGTTCATAGCAGCGTCTTTATCTTCATCTCGACCTTGCCCACGCCGTGCGCCTCATACCAGTGAACCTCGGCAGCGAGAACCGGGCCGGCGGCCAGGAAGCGCCTCCCCTCCCCTTAAGGGCAGGGGCCGGGGTGGGGAAGTCAACGGCGGAGCGCAGCCTTCCGCACACTGCCCCACCCCCGGGCCGGGCTTCGCCCGTCTCTCGCCCCTCCCCTGAGCCGAAGGCGGCGGAACGCCTACGGAGGGGTTAGTGCCGCCCGTCCTTCACCACCACCCCGCCCTTGATCACCACCGGCACGCTCTGCAGCAGCGTCACGTCGGCCAGCGGATCACCCGCCACCGCGATCATGTCCCCCCACTGCCCCGGTGCCAGCCCGCCGACGTCCGGGCGGCCGAGCGCCTCGCTCGCGTGGACCGTCGCCGCCTGGATCGCCTGCAGCGGCGTCATCCCCCACTTGACCATGGTCGCGAACTGACGCGCATTCGTGCCGTGCGGATAGACGCCGGCATCGGTGGCAAACGCCATCTTCACCCCCGCCTTCACCGCCCGCTGAAATGTCTGGCGCTGGGCGAGCCCGATCGCCTTCTCCTTGTCGAGGCTCTCCTGGCTCGTCCCGTTCGAGGTGCCGGCGCTAAGGATATAGTCGTCGTTGTAGATATCCATGTCGAAGAACGTGCCGTGCGCCTTGGCCAGCGCGATCGTCGCGTCGCTGGCCAGGCTGGCGTGCTCGATGGTGTCGATGCCGGCGCGGATGGCCGTCGCGATCCCCGCGTCGCCGTGGGCGTGGGCGGCGACCTTCAGGCCGAGCATGTGCGCCTCGTCGGCGATGGCGTGCATCTCGTCATAGGTCAGCTGCTGTGCGCCGACCGCGTCGCCGGTCGAGAAGACGCCGCCGGTGGCGCAGACCTTGATCACCTGCGCGCCGTATTTGTGGAGCCAGCGGACCTTCGCGCGCGCCTCCTCGGGCGAGTCGACGATCGAGGCGTCCTTGCGGTCGTAGCTCGGCGGCAGGGTGGCGTTGTCGCAGTGCCCGCCGGTCGCGCCGATGGCATAGGCGGCGGTGACGATGCGCGGGCCGACGATCTCGCCGGCGTCGATCGCCTGCCGCAGCGCGACGTCGTCGAAGTGGTTCGAGCCGACGTTGCGCACCGTGGTGAACCCGGCCTCGAGCGTCGTTTTGGCGTTGGCCACGCCGACGACGGTCCAGAAATTGTCGGTGTACTGGTAATGGCGATAGCCGCGGATGGCGGCGTCGCTCGTCAGGTGGACGTGAACGTCGATCAGCCCAGGGAGCAGCGTCATGCCGGGCAGGTCGATGCGCCGCGCGCCGGCGGGAATGGCGACGCCGGTGCCCGCCGCTGTCACCTTGCCGTCGGTGACGACGACGACCGGGTTGTCGACCGTGCGCCCGGTGGCGGGATCGAGCAGGTGCGCCGCGGTGACGGCGACGGTGTCGGCGGCGGCGGGCGCAGTCAGGGCGGCGAGGGCGGCGAGCAGCGCGCCGCAAATCGGGAAGCGGATCATGGCGTTCTTCTACGAGGCGCGATGGCGATGGGAAAGGCCGCGGCGATGCGCTAGGCCCGCAGGCCGGCCGCAGCGGCCGAGCGAGGTTCCGATGCGCGCACGATGCCACTCACTCCGCACGCCGGCGCCGCCGACTGCCACCGGGTGCGGCGCGTGACCGCCACCGCCGCGCTTGCCGAGCCTTTCGCGCTCGCCGCCGCCGACATCGCCGCGTTCCGCCGCAACGGCTTCGTCCAGATCGCCGGCGCGCTTCCACCCGACCTGCTGGCGGCGATGGTGCCCGATGTCGTCGCCGCCGTCGCCGCGCGCGTCGCGGCGGTGCCGCCGCTCGCCGAGCGCGACACCTATGGCCGCGCCTTCCTCCAGACCTTCAACATCTGGCGGACGGACGCCGTCGCCCGCGCGCTGGTCACGAGCCGGCGGTTGGCGGGCATCGCCGCGGCGCTGCTCGGCGTCGCCAGCGTCCGCCTGTACCACGACCAGGCGCTCGACAAGGAGCCGGGGGGCGGGCCGACGCCGTGGCACGCCGACCAATTCTACTGGCCGCTCGACAACGATCGCACCGTCACCGCGTGGATCCCGCTGCAGCCGGTCGACGCGGCGATGGGGCCGCTCGCCTTCGCGCCGGGCAGCCAGCGGCTCGCCACCGGCCGCGACCTCGCCATCGGCGACGCCAGCGAGGCGGTCATCGGCGCGGCGCTGGCGGATGGCGGCTTCGGCCTCCACGAACGCCCGTTCGCGCTGGGCGACGTCAGCTTCCACGGCGGCTGGACCTTCCACCGCGCCGGCCCGAACGCGACCGACCGCCCGCGCCGGGTGATGACCGTCATCTACATGGACGCCGCGACGCGGCTGCGCGCTCCGGCCAACGCCAACGAAGCCTTCGACGCCGCGACATGGTGCCCCGGCGTCGCGCCGGGCGAGGTCATCGCAACGCCGATCAACCCGGTGCTGTTCGCGGGGTAGTCCGACAAAATCTTGCGGTCGGTGCCGACGGATGCCGCGCTCTTTAGCGGCGGTCAGCCATTCATCCAGTCTTCATGGCCGTGGCGGACGCGAACAATCCTGACGCCACCCGAAAGCACGTCGTAGAAAATAAGGTGCGCCTTGTACCGCCAGACGCGCACGGGTGGGTCTACTTCGCGACGCAAACGCGCGGCGAGAGGATTCTCCGCGAGGAAACGGAAGGCATCGAACAGGCCGGCGTGATAATCGTCGGCCTGAGCGACACCAAAGCGCTCGATGCCGAAGCGGAAGATCGCCCTCAGGTCCGCGACGGCCGGCCGCGCCAGGCGGTAACGGGGCAACGTGTCAGCCCTGCAGACCCAGCTCCGCCAGAACAGACTGTCGTATGTCTTCCATGGTCATATCGCTGTCGCCGCTCGCCCGTCCTTCATCGAGCAGGACCTGCATCGCGGCGATCTTCTCCGTCCGCTCCTGCTCGCGGCGGACGAGGTCGCGGACGAAGTCGCTGACGTTGCTGTACCGCCCGCTCGCCGCCTGCGCCTCGATCCACGCCTTCATCGGGTCGGGGAGGGAGATGTTCATCGTGGCCATTGCCAGACCAATACACGATCGCAGCGTATGGCACCAGTATAGCGGGTCAACGCTGGAACCTACAAACCGCTGCCTAAGCGCTTGAATTTAGACGGGAGCTCTGCGATTAGACGCATGTAAGCTCTGGGGGTCTAAGTGGTTGCGGAGTACATTTTGCCAGCTGTCATGGTGCTAATCGGCCTTGGCGCGCTCACTCGACGATTTGCGGTGATGGATCTGCCAAGCAAGTTTGCGCAGCTTGGTACCATCCAAGGTAAGACCCTGAGCCAAGTCAAAGCTGTGGTTGGCGAACCTCAGGTCATTTCTGCGCTGGGCGAGGGGAAAACTCTACTAATCTGGCGAGCCGTTGCGGACACTGGTGGGTACTCGATAGCGTTACGCTTCTCGGGAAATTTATGTGAGGGCGTAGTGCACGAAACAAAGATCCAACGGTAGAGCTACTCCACGTCCTCCACCGCCACCGTCTCCCCCGTCACCCGCTGGCTCAGCGCCGCGGCCATGAACGGGTCGAGGGCACCGTCGAGCACGTCGCCGGGGGCGGTCGAGGTGACACCGGTGCGCAAATCCTTGACCAGCTGGTACGGCTGCAACACGTACGACCTTATCTGATGCCCCCAGCCGATGTCGGTCTTGCCCGCCTCGACGTCGGCGGCGACCGCCTCGCGGCGCTGCAGCTCGCGTTCGTAGAGCCGCGCCTTCAGCATCTTCATCGCCGTCGCGCGGTTCTTGTGCTGGCTGCGCTCGTTCTGGCAGGCGACGACGACGCCGGTGGGCACGTGGGTGATGCGGACCGCGGAATCGGTCGTGTTGACGTGCTGCCCGCCCGACCCGGACGCACGGTAGGTGTCGATCTTCAGATCCTTGTCCTCGACCACGATGTCGATGTCGTCGTCGACCACCGGATAAACCCACACCGACGCGAACGACGTGTGCCGCCGCGCCGCGCTGTCGTACGGGCTGATGCGGACGAGGCGGTGGACGCCGCTCTCGGTCTTGGCCCAGCCGTAGGCACCAGCGCCCTTCAAGAGCAGCGTCGCCGACTTGATCCCCGCCTGCTCGCCGGCGTGGTGGTCGATCAGCTCGACCTTGAAGCCACGCTTCTCACCCCAGCGCGCGTACATCCGCTGCAGCATTCCGGCCCAATCCTGCGACTCGGTGCCGCCCGCGCCCGAGTTGACCTCGAGGTAGGTATCGTTGTTGTCGGCCTCGCCGGCCAGCAGCGCGGCGACCTTGTCGGTCTCGGCCCGAGCCGCGAGCGCCTTCAACGCCGCGACGCCGTCCTCGGCCATCGCCTCGTCGCCCTCGGCCTCGGCCATCTCGATCAGCTCGCTGGTGTCGGCGAGTTCGCTCTCGATCGATCGCGTGGCGCTGATCGCCTCGTCCAGCCGACGGCGTTCCTGCATGACGGCCTGCGCCGCCTTGGGGTCGTTCCACAGGCTCGGGTCCTCGACCCGGGCGTTCAGCTCATCGAGGCGGCGGAGGGCACGATCCCAGTCAAAGGAACCTCCTCAGGAGGGCAAGCGCCTCCTTGATCTGGTCGGCATAGGTTTGGGCTTCGGCGCGCATGGTCAGTCTCGGTTGAAGGGGTCAGGAGCGCGCGGCTTCGAGCTCGGCGACGCGTACGCGCAGGCGGCGCAGGCTGTCGTCGGTCTGGAGGACAACGGTCCGCACCTCGCGCAACTCGGCACGGAAGTCGCGCTGTTCGAGCTTGAACTCGCGCATTTCCGCGCGCATCTCGTGCTGCTCGTCGCGGAAGCGATGCATCTCCGCGCGCAGCTCACGCACCTCGGTCTGCAGCGCGAGCAGCGTCCGTCCGATGAAGTCGAGCGTGATCTCGTCCGCCATGATCGTCACTTAGGCGGTGGCGGGACCTCGGGCAAGGCGCGCCCTACTGCACCGCGCTGATCGTCGCGTGGCGGACCGACAGGACCCAGCGGTCGCCGTCTTTTCGCCAGATCTCGGTGACGCGGTAGGTCTCGGCCTTGCCGGCGTTGCGCGTCGCGCCGACGGGGGTGACGTGCTCCTCGCCCATCAGCAGCACCTCGCCCGTGGGGCGAACGGCGGCATATTCAATGACCCGCTCGCTCGAGGCGTAGTGGATCAGCCCGGCCTTGAACGCGCCGATCGTCTGCGGCCCCGTCAGCACGCGGTTGGCGGGCGAGTTGACGACCATCTCGGGCGACTGGCCGGCGGCGAACCCGGCG
>JAFARM010000122.1 GCA_019245455.1 Sphingomonadaceae bacterium
TCCGCGCTAAACACGGGCACCGCTTCGTCGATGAGATGACCTATGAGAAGGCGTCGATCATTCTCGGCCATATGGCGGACACGCCGACGGCCGCTAACCTGATGCGGAAAACGCTTCGCCGGCTGTGCCGCTACGCCGTGCAGATCAAGATGCGCAGCGACAATCCATTCGACGCGACACGGCCGTTCAAGATCAAGTCGAAGGGCCATCATCCGTGGACCGACGCCGAGGTCCGCCAGTTCGAGAATCGCCACCCGCTCGGCACGCGGCCGCGCCTCGCGCTCGCGCTGTTGCTTCAGACGTGTCAGCGCCGCTCCGACGTCGTCCGCATGGGCCGGCAGCACACGCGTGACGGGCGCATCGCTGTGACCCAGGTGAAGACGGGCACGCAGCTGCTGCTACCGATGCTGCCCGAGCTCACCGCCGCCATCGCCGCGATGCCGGCCGACAACATGACCTTCCTGGTCACGGCCTATGGCCGGCCGTTCACAGCGGCGGGGTTCGGCAACTGGTTCCGCGCGCAGTGCGATGCAGCCGGCCTGCCGCACTGTTCGGCGCACGGCCTGCGCAAGGCGGCGATGCGTCGCATGGCCGAGGCCGGGTTCACCCAGCAGCAGATCAAGGCATGGAGCGGCCACAAGAGCGACGCCGAAGTCGCGACCTACGTCCGCGATGCCAGCCAGATCGCTCTCGCCGACGCTTCGGCCCCTATGCTCGGTGGGGTTGAATTGGCTAACCTTGGCGACCGGGTAGCCAATTCGGCGGACAAGTCATTGATCACAAAGGCGTCCTGAATGGGGATGGTGCGCCCGAAGGGAATCGAACCCCCGACCTGCGGTTTAGGAAACCGTCGCTCTATCCGGCTGAGCTACGGGCGCACGCGGGGGCGGGGTACGGTCTGCCGGCGCGGCGGTCAACGCCGGCGGCGCGTAGGGACGGCCGGCGGTCAGCGACGGGATGCGCGCACGGGTGGCGGCGACGGCGGCCGGGTCGATGTCGACGATGGCCGTACCGGTGCCCTCGCTCATGTCGAGGAGGACCGTGCCCCACGGATCGACGACGAGCGAATGGCCATAGGTGGCGCGGCCGTCGGCGTGCTCCCCCGACTGCGCCGCGGCGACGACGAAGCACCCGGTCTCGATCGCGCGGGCGCGGAGCAGCGTGTGCCAGTGCGCCGCCCCGGTCGGACGGGTGAAGGCGGCCGGCACGGCGATCAGCTCGGCCCCGGCGAGCGCCAGGTCGCGGTACAGATGGGGAAAACGCACGTCGTAGCAGACGGTCATCCCGATGCGGCCGAACAGCGTCGCGGCGACGACGGCGCGGTCGCCCGGTGCATAGGCGGCCGATTCGCGATACGCCTCGCCGCTCGGCAGCGTCACGTCGAACAGGTGGATCTTGTCGTAACGCGCGGCGATGCCGCCGGCCGCGTCAATCAGGAAGGCACGGTTGACCAGCGTGCCGCCGGCGCGCAGCGCAGCGCTGCCGAGCTGGACCCAGACGCCGTGGCGCGCGGCGGCGGCGCGCACGGCCGCCAGCACCCCGTCGTCGCCCTCGCCGGTGATCGCCGCCGCCGCTCGCGCCCGGTCGCGATCGACGAGGTTGCTCATCTCGGGCGTGAAGACGATCTCGGCACCGGCTGCGGCAAGCGCGGCGATGGCGTCGGTCAGCGCTGCGGCGTTCGCCGCCGGGTCGATGCCGGTGCAGGTCTGGACGAGGCCGAGACGCGTCACGCGAGCAGCGGGTCGAGCTTGCCGGCGCGGTCGAGCGCGGCGAGGTCGTCGCTGCCGCCGATGCCGACGCCGTCGATGAAGACCTGCGGCACCGTCGTCCGCCCGTCCGACCGCGCCAGCATCTCGGCGCGCTTCGCCCCGCCCATCGTGATGTCGATCTCCTCGACCTGAACGCCCTTGGCTTTCAACAGCTTCATCGCCCGGGCGCAGAACGGGCAGAGGAACTTGGTATAGACTTCGACCTTGGCCACGGGGCGGCTCCCTGACGGACGCGTCATTATGCGGTCACAGCGCGTCGCGGACAACCCGCGCCCAGGTCAGGACGCGGACCTCGCGCGCGCCGGCGCGGCGCAGCAGGCGCGCGCACGCCTCCGCCGTGGCCCCCGTCGTCAGCACGTCGTCAATCAGCACCACCGCGCGGCCGCGGACGGCGGCGGGGCGGGCGACGGCGAAGACGCCGCGGACGTTGG
>JAFARM010000365.1 GCA_019245455.1 Sphingomonadaceae bacterium
TAGACGTGGCCGTTGCCGACGCGGTGCTGCAGCGGGATCCGCCAGCGCCACCCGGCCGGCATAGCGATCGCCTGAGTATAGGGGACGAGCGGGCCGCTGCTCGCCGTCGGCATCGCCACCGCGCGGTCGCACGGCAGCCAGCGTTCCCAGCTGTCGAAGCCCTGCCCAAGCGCCTGGCCGATCAGCAGCGCGCGGAAGCCGGTCGCGTCGATGAACAGGTCGCCCGCGACGCGGTCACCGCATTCGAGGCGCAGCGCGGCGACGCCGTCGCCCGCCCGCTCGACCTCGACGATCCGCCCCTCGGTCCGCACCACCCCGCGCGCCTCGGCGAAGCGGCGGAGCCAGGCGGCGTAGCGGCCGGCGTCGATGTGGAAGGCATAGGGCACGCCGGGCAGCGACGGCGCGGTCAACGGCTTGCCGCGGTGCATCTTCTGCGCGCGCGCCGCCGTCTCGTTGAGCGAGAAGGCCCCGAGCGGCCCCGCCAGCCCCAGCGCCCGCGCCCGCTGCCAGTAATGCTGGAACGGGATCAGCCCGACGTCGCGGCCGACGTCGCCGAAGGCGTGCATATAGCGCTCGTCCGGCGCGCCCCAGCCGACGAACTCGATACCGAGCTTGAACGTGCCGCCGCACGCGCGGAGCATCGCGTCCTCGTCGAGCCCGAGCGCGGCGTTGAACGTCCGCATCTGCGGGATCGTCGATTCGCCGACCCCGACCGTGCCGATGGCGTCCGATTCGATCAGCCGGACCTCGAACCCGCGTTCGAGGAAGCGGCCCATCGCCGCCGCGACCATCCACCCGGCGGTGCCGCCGCCGGCGATGACGATGCGGAAGGGCGTATCGGCTGCCATGATCCTTCGCGCCGCCATCCCGGCGAAGGCCGGGACCTATGACCTCGAACCCCCGAGGTCATGGGTCCCGGCCTTCGCCGGGATGACAGGATAGAGCAAGCCCGCGGTCCGACCTCAGAACTTGTAGGCGAGGCCGAGGTAATAGTCGCGGCCGTAGCGCTGGTAGTCGATGACCTGGCGCCGGTCGTTGTTCTGGTAGGTGATGAACGGCCGGTCGGTCAGGTTCTTGGCCTGCCCCAGGATCGACAGGCCCTTGAGGAAGCCGTGCTGGAACTCGTAGCCGATCTGGGCGTCGAGGATGCCCTCGGACACGACCTGGCGATACGTCGGATTGGCCGACAGACCGGCGACCTCGCCCAGGAAGTTCGAGCGGTAGCGATAGACCGCGCGCAGCTGGATGCCGTTCTTCTCGTAATAGGCCGTGCCGCTCCAGATGTACTTCGACAGGCCCGGCAGCGTGATCGGAACCGGGTTGGTGCCGAGCTTGATCTCGCTCTTGGTATAGGCTCCCGTGACGAAGAAGCCGAAGCCGTCGAGCGGCCGCCAGAACAGGTTCAGCGGAACCGACGCCGTGCCTTCGATCCCGACGAGATAGCCGCGGCCGTCGTTGTTCGGCTGGTTGTTGATGCCGAACAGGTTGACCGGCGCGATCGTCCCGCCCGCCGGCACGTTCAGCAGGTTGGCGAACTGCGTGAAGTCGGCGAGGGTCGAGGCGCTCGAGTCGACGAAGTTGGTCAGGCGCTTGAAGTAGCCGGCGACCGAGACGTAGCCGCCCCTGAAATAACGTTCGAAGCTGAGGTCGACGTTGACCGAGCGGTACGGCCGCAGGTTGACGTTGCCGGCGGTGTAGCTGAACGGCCGGTTGGTGATCGGCTGCGGGATCGTCGGGTCGATCGTGTAGTTGATGTCGAGCTCGCGGTTGACGCGCTCCTGGTCGAGGCGCGGCCGGACGATCGTCTCCGACGCGCCGAGCTTGGCGAAGAAGCTCGGCTGCAGCTCGAGCGACAGCGTGCCGCTCGGCAGGACATAGGTGTAGTTGGTCCGCTCGTCGATCGGCAGGATGGTGACGACGCCCGTCGCCGGGTTAAAGGTCGAGGTCGACCCCCGCGACGACTGATCGGTGTGGATCACCTGGAAGCCGATATTGCCCCTGACCGGCGTGTCGCCGACGGCACCGTCGAGCTTCAGCAGCGCATAGGCGGTATAGACGTTCTCGGCGACGGTATTGTCGCGCACCAGGCTGACCGGGCGGTTATCGAGCACCGCGTTGTAGGCGTTGGCGTAGAGGTACGTCGGGTTGAGCGCGATGACCGCGGGCACGCCGAGGTAGCCGAGCGGGACCGACCCGATGATCGCCGCCTGCGGGATCGGCTCGCTCGTCGGGGTGCCGCTGGCGACCGTGCAGTTGGTGCCGCCGCCGCGCGGGCAGAGGAAGTAGGAGGTGAACGCGCTGGTCTTCTCGCGCCGCGTGAAGTTGAAGCCGGCTTCCCAGCCCTTGAACAGGCTGTGGTCGAAATCGCCGTTCAGGCTCGCGCGCAGGCTCTTCAGGTCGTCGGTGAAGCTCGGCCGGTTGAGGAAGCCCGACTGCACGACCGCCGTCGTGCCGTTATAGCCCCAGCCGCCCGGATCGGTGATCCGGAACAGCGACGTGTTGGTGTAGTCCTGCGTCGGCACGATCTCGAACGTGCCGTTGGCATTCTCGCTGACCGACACCGGACCGCGCGGCCCGGTCGTGTTGTAGCCGGTGCCGGTGTAGTTCTCGAGCAGGAAGTCGACGCGGTGCGCGTGCGAGAAGCTGGCGTCGATGTTGAGGTGAACCTTGTCGCTCAGCTTGAAATCATTGTTCCAGCCGAGCGACACCTCGTCCGACGTCCGCTTGTTATAGTCGTTGCGCTGCACCGTGTAGGGCGGCGTGAAGGTCCCGCTCGTCAGGAAGTTGTTGACATAGGTCGCGTTCGTCAGCGTCGCGCTGCTGAAGGCGAACGGGAACTCGATGCCGCGCAGGTGCTCGGTATCCTCGAAGTGGCTGTAGAGCGCGTCGAAGGTCGAGTGCCACGTGTCCGACGGCTGGTACTCGATCGTGGCGACGCCACCGAAGCGCCTGAGCAGTTCCGAATCGACGTACGGCTTGGCCCCGCCGAGGACGAACGGGCTGGCCGCCGTGCCGTTGCCGGCATAGCCCCAGGCATTGTAGCGTTCGTTCTGCGTCGGGGCCTGCGTCGCGGCGAGGCCGATGGCGATGCCGAGCGTGTCGTTGAGGAACTTGTCGACGTACGTCGCCGACGCGCGATACCCCTCGCGCGGGCTGTCGGGGTTCAGCGCCTTGATCTCGTTCAACTCGGCGCGCGCCGACAAAGCGATGACGCGGTCGGGCACGGAGAGCGGGCGGATAGTGCGTAGGTCGACGGTGCCGGCGATACCCGCGGCGATCAGCGAAGCGTCGGCCGACTTGTAGACGTTGACGCCCTTGAAGAATTCAGAAGGATACTGGTCGAACTGGACGGCGCGGTTGTCGCCGACCGTGACCTGCTCGCGGCCATTGAGGAGCGTCGTGGTGAAGTCGGGGCCGAGACCGCGGATCGACAGGTTCTGGTCGCGGCCGTCGAGGCGCTGGGCGGTGACGCCGGGCAGGCGGGCGAGCGAGTCGGCGATCGACACGTCGGGCAGCTTGCCGACGTCTTCGGCCGACACCGACTCGACGATCAGCACGCTGTCGCGCTTGGTCTTGGCCGAGTTGGCGAGGCCGGCGCGCAAGCCCGTGACGGTGATCTCGCCCTCGTCGGCGGCACCCGCGGCGCGCGACGCGTCGGCGACCATCTGCCGGTCGACCTGGTTCTGGTTCGGCGTCGGCACGGCCGAGGCAGGCGGCGTCCCCGGCTGGGTCGTCACCGCCGAGGTCGGGTCGGCGTTGGGCGTCGTCGGCGCCGTCGGCTGGCCGACCTGCGCGTGCGCGCTGGCCGCGACGCAGCCGACGATGATCGCGGTCCCGCGCAGTAGTCGGGCGCGAACGGTGCCAACAGGCTTCGACATTGTCTTCTCCCCCAAGGCGGCGCGGGCGCGCACCAATGACGTTCCGGTGGTCTGACCAGCCACCGCTCTGCCGTCGATTAACCGCGCCGGTGCCGGGGGGGACAGGCTTCGGCATACGTATTCAGCCGATGTGGCCGCCACTGTGTCGAAACGGTGACACCCGCCTCAGCGCAGCTCGAGGAAGGTGTTGACCGTCAGCCGCCCGCGCTCGGGATCGGCGGCGAACGCCATTCCGGGCGGGATCGCGGCGCAGTGGAGCAGGTTGCTGCGGTACAGGATGGCGCGGTTGAAGCGGCCCTGGTGGTGGGCGACCTGGTCGAAGATCGGCGTGTCGCCAGCGATGTAGCCGGGCGGCGGCACGCCGTGGCGGCCGATGTCGGCGTCGAGCGCGGCGCGGTAGGCGGGCAGGCGGGCGGCATCCAGGCTCTCCCACCCCGTCGCCCGGTGGCGGAAGAAGGCGGTGCCGCTGGTCTCGTCGTGGCTAAGATAGTGGAGCAGGGCCAGACGCTTGGGCGACACCTCGTCGATGTGCGGCAGGCGCTGGATCGGCGTCAGCGCGGCCGGCGGCGTCGTCACCAGCGAGTAAAAGGCATCGACCACCGCCGCCTCGCCGGGGCCGAACACGTCGGCGACGATGGGGCCGAGGTCATCGAGCAGCGGCCGCAGCAGCGCGTCCGGCACGCGGGCGCGAACCCCCGGATAATGCTCGCCCATCGGCGCGAAGGACAGGAAGCTGGCGTCGTCGACGAACCGCTCCGCCGCGGGGGCGAAGCCGTCGATGACGACGACCGGCTGGGCCTCGACCCCCTGCCGGACGACCCCGACCTGCCAGCCGGTCATCGCCCGATCGTGACGCTCGCCGCCCCCGGCTGGTCGGGGAGGGTGAAGGTCAGCGTCTCGGCCGCCGGGTCGATCGTCCCCTGCACTCGCGTACGCCCCGCCGTGACCTTTTCCCGATAGCGGCCGTGCACGGTGACGGCGATTTCCCGCCACCACGGCGCGAAGCGGCCGTCGCGCGAGCCGAACTCGACCACCAGCCCCGCCGGCGTCACGCGGCAACGAACCTCCTGCCGTAGATACTCGCCGCGGCGGTAGGCGAGGCTGTGGCCGTCGTCGAGGTACAGCGTCCCCGCGCAATCGTCGCCCGGGTAGACGTCGAGCTGCAGCGGCCCCGCCGGCGTCTCGGCGGTCGACTGCACGAGCGCCTGGCGCGGCAGGATCGTCCCGGCGCGGACGAACACCGGCAGGGCGTCGAGCTGCGGCGTCGCCCGCACCCGCTCGCCGCCGACGGGATTACGGTTCGCTTCGCCCGGCGAGGCAG
>JAFARM010000392.1 GCA_019245455.1 Sphingomonadaceae bacterium
GCTCACGCTTTCCAGCCCCACCGCCATGCCGTAGGACTGCACGAGCGCGATCAGCACCGTGAGGTAGCGGGTGTACTGGTTGAGCTTCTTGCGCCCGCTCTCGCCTTCCTTCTTCAGCGCCATCAGCGACGGCACGAGGCTGGTGCACAGCTGGATGATGATCGACGCGGTGATGTACGGCGTGACGCCCAAGGCGATCAGGCTCATGCGCTGCAGCGCCCCGCCCGAGAACATATTGAAGAAGTCGAGGACACCACCCTGGGTGCGGCTGAACAGCGCGTTCAAGGCGTCGGGATCGATGCCCGGCAGCGGCACGAACGAGATCAGGCGGAAGACGATCAGCGCGCCGAGCGTGAACCACAGGCGCTTCTTGAGCTCGGTCGCCTTGCCGAAGTTGGCAAGGCTGAGGCTGGCGGCGAGTTGCGCCTGCTGCGCGGAAGCGGATGACGCCATGAACGATCCTGACTGCGGCCCCCCGCGGGCCGCGCGCTGCCTAGATAGGCGGTGGCGACCGCGGTACCAACCTCTAAACTGTCATCCCCGCGAAAGCGGGGACCCATCTCTTGCCCCCGGTCCCGTGGGAACGGGGTTCGTCGCACCTGATCGAACGTCTGGAGATGGGTCCCCGCTTTCGCGGGGATGACGGCTGTTACGTTACTTCTTCGCCGCCCGCGCCGCCGCCCGCGCGGCCTTCGCTGCTTCGGCGTCGACGACCGGCTTCGGCTCGGGCACGGTCAGCGACCCGCCCGCCGCCTCGACCGCCGCCTTGGCGCTGGCACTCGCCCCGGCGACATGGAGGTGGAGCGCCGCCGTCAGGCTGCCCTTGCCGAGCACCCGCACGCCCTCGCGCGCATGGCTGATGACGCCGGCGGCGACCAGGCCGGCCCCGTCGAGCGTCGCGCCGGCCGCGATCTTGCCGGCATCGACCGCCGCCTGGAGCGCGCCGAGGTTGACCTCGGCATACTCGCGCCGGAACACGTTGTTGAAGCCGCGCTTCGGGATCCGCATATGGAGCGGCATCTGACCGCCCTCGAAGCCGTTGATCGACACGCCCGAGCGGCTGGTCTGGCCCTTCTGGCCGCGCCCGCTGGTCTTGCCGACGCCCGAGCCGATGCCGCGGCCGACGCGAACGCGCTTCTTACGCGCGCCGGGATTGTCGTGGAGGTCGTTGAGTTTCATGGTTGTGCACTCGCTTTCGCTAGGGTCGCGCGGTTGATGGGATATCCAATTTGACGGCGTGCGTTTTGATCGGTGCCAGCAGCACGGCAAGGCCAAGGATCAGCCCTATCGCCCCCCAGCCATAACGCCGCCGGCGGAAATCATCTACGGCTCGAACTAAGCAGTAGAGGCTTGCCGTAGACGCGGTGAGAACAAACCACCAGCCTGACGAGGCGTCAGCCAGCCGACTCCTCCACCTTCACCAGATGCTGCACCTTGCGGATCATGCCGCGGACCGCGGGCGTGTCCTCGAGCTCGCGGGTGCGGTGCATCTTGTTGAGGCCGAGGCCGATCAGCGTCGCCTGCTGGTCCGGCTGGCGGCGGATGTGGCTGCCGATCTGGGTGATCTTGACGGTGGCCATGGCGATACTCCTCAGGCGACCGCGGCTTCGGCGTCGACCTCGGCGGTGCGCGCGGCGTGGTCGCCGCGGCGCGCCATGAGGTCGGCGATCTTCTTGCCGCGGCGCTGCGCAACCGACTTGGGGCTGGCCTGCTCGCCCAGCGCCACAAAGGTCGCGCGGATCATGTTGTACGGGTTGTTGGTGCCGACCGACTTGGTCACGACGTCGGCAACGCCCAGCGCCTCGAACACGGCGCGCATCGGACCGCCGGCGATGATGCCGGTGCCCTGCGTCGCCGAGCGGACGTAAGCCTTGCCCGCGCCGAAGTGGCCGTAGCCGTCGTGGTGCAGCGTGCGGCCGTCGCGCAGCGGTACGCGGATCATCGCCTTCTTGGCCGCCGCCGTGCCCTTGGCGATCGCCTCGGGGACTTCGCGCGCCTTGCCGTGGCCGAAGCCGACGCGGCCCTTGCCGTCGCCGACGACGACCAACGCGGCAAAGCCGAAGCGCTTGCCGCCCTTCACCGTCTTCGACACGCGGTTGATGTGGACGAGCTTCTCGATCAGCTCCTCGCCGCCGGCCTCGCCGCCGCCGCGGCCGCCGCGCGCGTTGCGGTCGCGATCACCGCCGCCGCGACGCTCGCCGCCACCGCGCCGATCGCCACCGGGGCCGCGGTTGCCGCCCGGGCCGCGCCCGCCGCCGGGGCCGCTACGTGGTTCCATGCCCATGTCTTAGAACTCCAGTCCGGCTTCGCGGGCGCCCTCGGCGAGCGCACGGACGCGGCCGTGAAACAGAAAGCCGCCGCGGTCGAAGACGACGGCGCTGACGCCTGCCGCTTTGGCCCGCTCGGCGAGGCGCTGGCCGACCGCGGTCGCGGCCGACACCGTCGCACCCGACGTGTCGCGCACGTCCTTCTCCAGCGTCGAGGCGCTGGCGATGGTCACGCCGGCGTTGTCATCGATGACCTGCGCATAGATGTGCTGCGACGACCGGTGGATCGACAGGCGCGGGCGCAACCCGGCCTTGGCGCGCAGCGTCGTGCGGACGCGCCGCCGCCGCTTCTCGAACAGCGAGAGACCCTTGGTCATTACTTCTTCTTCCCTTCCTTGCGGAAGATATACTCGCCGCGATACTTGATGCCCTTGCCCTTGTACGGCTCGGGCTTGCGCCAGCGGCGGATCTCGGCGGCGACCTGACCGACCTGCTGCTTGTCGGCACCGGTGATCTCGACCGTCGTCGCGTCGGGCGTCTTGATCGCGATGCCCTCGGGGATCGGATAGTCGACATCGTGGCTGTAGCCGAGCTGCAGCTTCAGGTTCTTGCCCTGGACCGCGGCACGGTAGCCGACGCCGGTGATCTCGAGCGTCTTGGTGAAGCCGTCGGTCACACCCGTGACCAGGTTCGCCACCAGCGTCCGCTGCATCCCCCAGAAGGCGCGCGCGGTCTTGCTGTCGTTCGCCGGCTGGACGCTGATGCTGCCGCCCTCGACCGCATAGGCGATGTCGGGGACGAGCGGCATGGCGAGCGTGCCCTTCGGCCCCTTGACCGACAGGGTGCCGCCGTCGATCGTCGCGGTGACGCCGGCCGGAACCGGAACTGCTTTCTTGCCGATGCGGCTCATCAGAACACCTGACAGAGGACTTCGCCGCCGACGTTCTGCTCGCGCGCTTCCGCGTCGGACAGGACGCCCTTGGGCGTGGAGACGATGACGATGCCGAGGCCGTTGCGGACGCGCGGCAGGTCCTGCGCGCCCGAATAGACGCGGCGGCCGGGCTTCGACACGCGGGCGACGTGCTGGATCGCCGGCTGGCCCTCGAAATACTTGAGGTCGATCCGGAGCGTCGCCGCCGGCGAGGCGTCAGGCAGGTCGCTGTAGCCGCGGATATAGCCCTCGCGCTGCAGCACGTCGAGGACGCGGGCGCGGAGCTTCGACGCCGGCGTCAGGACGCTGTCCTTGCGCGCCTGCTGGCCGTTGCGGATGCGGGTGAGCATATCCCCGATGGGGTCGGTCATCGACATGAGGGCTTACCAGCTCGACTTGGTCAGACCGGGGATCAGGCCCTTGTTGCCCAGTTCCCGCAGCATGACGCGCGACAGTTTGAACTTGCGATAATAGGCACGGCTGCGGCCGGTCAGCTCGCAGCGGTTGCGGACGCGGCCCGGCGTGGCGTTGCGCGGCAGCTCGCTCATCTTCAGGCGCGCGATCAGCCGCTCGTTCTCGTCCTTCGACTCGTCGGCCGCGATCGCCTTCAGCGCCGCGAACTTCGCCGCGTACTTCTTGACCAGCGCCTTGCGGTGCTCGTTCTTATTGACCGAACTCTTCTTGGCCATGGCTCAAGCCGCCTTCTTGTCGATGAGGCCGGTGAACGGCATCCCGAAGGCGAGCAGCAGCGCCCGCGCCTCGTCGTCCGTGTTCGCCGTCGTCGTGATGATGATGTCCATGCCCCGGACCTTGCCGATCTTGTCGTAGTTGATCTCGGGGAAGACGATCTGTTCCTTCAGGCCCATGGCATAGTTGCCGCGGCCGTCGAACGACTTCGGATTGAGCCCGCGGAAGTCGCGGACGCGCGGCAGGGCGATCGTGATCAGGCGGTCGAGGAACTCGTACATCCGCTCGCGGCGCAGCGTCACCTTGCAGCCGATCGGCATCCCTTCGCGCAGCTTGAACGTCGCGATCGACTTCTTGGCGCGGGTCACGACCGGCTTCTGCCCGGCGATCAGTGCCATCTCGGCGGCGGCGGCGTCGACCAGCTTCTTGTCCTGGGTCGCTTCGCCGACGCCCATGTTGATGACGATCTTCTCGATCTTGGGCACCTGCATGACGTTCTTGTAGCCGAACTGCTCGGTCAGCTGGCCGCGGATCCTGTCCTCGTACAGCTTCTGCATCCGGGTGAGGTTGGCGGCGTCAGCCATCGATCGTCGCTCCCGACCGCTTGGCGACCCGCACCTTGCGACCATCTTCCAGTGTCTTGAAGCCGACGCGCGTCGGCTTGCCCGTCTTCGGGTCCTCGATCGCGACCTTCGACACGAACAGCGGCGCCTCGGCCTTGATCAGGCCGCCCTGCGGGTTCGCCTGGCTCGGCTTGGTGTGCCGCGTCATCATGTTGATGCCGCCGACGATGACCTTGCCGTCCTTCGGCATCGCCTGGGTGACGACGCCGTGCTTGCCCTTGTCCTTGCCCGACAGGACGACGACGCGGTCGCCCTTCTTGATCTTCGCGGCGCTCATCACAGCACCTCCGGCGCGAGGCTGATGATCTTCATGTGGCCCGACTGACGGAGCTCGCGGACCACCGGCCCGAAGATGCGGGTCCCGATCGGCTCCTCGTTCTTGTTGATCAGCACCGCGGCGTTGCCGTCGAAGCGGATGACGCTACCGTCGGCGCGGCGGATGTCCTTCGCCGTGCGGACGACGACGGCGCGGTGGACGTCGCCCTTCTTCACCTTGCCCTTGGGTGCTGCTTCCTTGATCGACACGACGATGGTGTCGCCGACGCTGGCGAAGCGGCGCTTGGAGCCGCCGAGCACCTTGATGCACATCACGCGCTTGGCGCCCGAGTTGTCGGCGACGTCGAGGTTGGTCTGCATCTGGATCATGCGGAGGGTCCCTCGGTCTTGGCACCGGCCGCGCCGGCGGGGCCGACAAGGCGGAACGTCTTCATCTTGCTGATCGGCGCGCACTCCTCGATGCGCACCGTCTGGCCGACGATGGCCGTATTGCCCTCGTCATGCGCGTGGTAGCGCTTCGAGCGGCGCATGATCTTGCCGTACACCGGGTGCGTGATCTTGCGCTCGACGAGCACGATGCACGTCTTGTCGCCCTTGTCGGAGACGACCGTGCCCTGGAGGATTCGCTTCGGCATTACTTCTGTCCCTCGACAGCGGACCGCTGGTTCTGCAGCGTCTTGATCCGCGCGATCGTGCGCCGCACCTCGCGGACGCGGCTCGGCTTCTCCATCTGGCCGGTCGCGGCCTGGAAGCGGAGGTTGAACGCCTCGCGCTTCAGCTCGCCGAGCGCGGTCGACAGCTGGTCGTCGGTCTGCGGACGCAGGTCCTTGGTCTTCATCACTTCGTCACCTCGCCCGTCGGCTCGCCGAGGCGGACGACGGTCTTGACCTTGATCGGCAGCTTGGCCGCAGCGCGCTCGAAGGCACCCTGCGCGACGTCGTGCGGCACACCGTCAAGCTCGAACAGGATGCGGCCCGGTTTGACCTTGGCGGCCCAGAACTCGGGCGCGCCCTTGCCCTTGCCCATGCGGACCTCGGCCGGCTTCGACGTGACCGGCACGTCGGGGAAGACGCGGATCCACAGGCGGCCGGCGCGCTTGATGTGGCGGCTGATCGCGCGGCGGGCGGCCTCGATCTGACGCGCCGTCAGTCGGTCGGGCTCCATCGCCTTCAGGCCGAAGGCGCCGAAGTTGAGTGCCGTGCCGCCCTTGGCGTCGCCGTGGATGCGACCCTTGAACTGCTTGCGGAACTTGGTCTTTTTCGGTTGCAGCATGGCTTAGCGGCCTTCACGCGCGGGGCGGACGCCCGACGTCTGGGCCTCCATCATCAGCCGGTCCTGGCTCATCGGGTCGTGGCCCAGGATCTCGCCCTTGAAGATCCACACCTTGACGCCGCAGACGCCGTAGGCAGTGTGCGCCTGTGCCTCGGCATAATCGACGTTGGCGCGCAGCGTGTGAAGCGGCACGCGACCCTCGCGGTACCACTCGACACGCGCGATCTCGGCCCCGCCGAGACGGCCCGAGCAGGTGATGCGGATGCCCTCGGCACCGAGGCGCAGCGCCGACTGCACCGCGCGCTTCATCGCGCGGCGGAAGGCGATGCGGCGCTCGAGCTGGTCGGCGACGCCCTGCGCGACGAGGCGGCTGTCGACCTCGGGCTTACGGATCTCGACGATGTTCAGCGACACGTCGCTCTTGGTCATCGCGCCGATCTGCTGACGCAGCTTCTCGATGTCCGCGCCCTTCTTGCCGATGATGACGCCCGGGCGCGCGGCATAGATCGAGACGCGGCACAGCTTGGCCGGACGCTCGATCACCACCTTGGAGATCGCCGCCTGCGGCTGCGACTTCATGATGAAGTTGCGGATCTTGATGTCCTCGATCAGCAGCCGGCCATAATCGTCGCCACGGGCGAACCAGCGGCTGTCCCAGGTCCGGTTGATCTGCAGGCGCAGACCGACGGGGTTGGTCTTGTGACCCATTATGCCTGCTCCGAGTAGTCGACGTCGGCGACTTCACGCACGACGATGCGGATGCGGCTGAACGGCTTCTGGATCGCCGCAGCCCGGCCGCGTGCGCGCGGCGTGAAGCGCTTCATGACGATCGCCTTGCCGACGCTCGCTTCCTTGACGACGAGGGCATCGACGTCGAGGTTGTGGTTGTTCTCGGCATTGGCGATGGCCGACGCCAGCACCTTGCGGACGTCGGGCGCGAAGCCCTTGGTCGAGAACTGCAGCAGGTTCATCGCCTCGGACGCCTTGCGCCCGCGGATGAGCCCGGCAACCAGGTTCAGCTTGTACGGCGAGCCGCGCAGCGTCGTTGCCACGGCCAGCGCTTCCTTCTCGCCGACCTTGCGCGGAGCGGAGGTCTTGCCCATCAGCGCTTGCCCTTCTTGTCGGCGGCATGGCCGGTGAAGGTCCGCGTCGGCGCGAACTCGCCCAGCTTCATGCCGACCATGTCCTCGTTGACCGATACGGGAATGAACTTGCGGCCGTTATAGACGCTGAACACCAGGCCGACGAACTGCGGCAGGATCGTCGAGCGGCGCGACCAGGTCTTGATCGGCGCCGAGCGGCCGCCCTGCGCGGCTTCGGCCTTCTTCAGCAGGTGCAGGTCAACGAACGGACCCTTCCAGACGGAGCGGCTCATCGTCAGCCCTTCTTCTTCGCGTGACGCGACCGGATGATCATCTTGTCGGTCGCCTTGTTCGAGCGGGTCTTCGCGCCCTTGGTCGGCTTGCCCCACGGCGTCACCGGGTGGCGGCCGCCCGAGGTCCGGCCCTCACCACCGCCGTGCGGGTGGTCAACCGGGTTCTTGGCGACGCCGCGCGTCAGCGGCCGGTGGCCGAGCCAACGCGTGCGGCCGGCCTTGGCATGGTTGGTGTTGCCGTTGTCGGGGTTGGACACCGCTCCGACGGTCGCCATGCAGTTCGAGTGGACGTAACGCTGCTCACCCGAGTTCAGGCGGATAATGACCATGCCGCGGTCACGCCCGACGACCTGGACGAAGGTGCCCGCCGCACGCGCCAGCTGACCGCCCTTGCCGGGCTTCAGCTCGACGTTGTGCACGATGGTGCCGACCGGCATCTGGCCGATCTCCATCGCGTTGCCCGGCTTGAC
>JAFARM010000005.1 GCA_019245455.1 Sphingomonadaceae bacterium
AGATCGTCCCCGACACCGGGGCGGCGCAGGCGGCGATGGAATTGGGCGGGTTGTAGCGGCCGCGCGAACGCAAGGTCTGCCCGCCTGGTTCGGCCCTGCTTAGGCCCGCACGCCCTCGACCACCCCGACACTATTGTGGCGCAGCGCCGACAGCACCGTCTCGACGATGTGCGCGGCGTCGAGCCCGGCGGTGGCGTATTGCGCGGCCGGCGCGTCGTGGTCCTGGAAGATGTCGGGCAGGCGCATGGTGCGGACCTTGAGGTCGCCGTCGGCAAGACCGGTGTCGGTCAGATAGGTCAGGACGTGCGCGCCGAAGCCGCCGACCGCGCCTTCCTCGATCGTCACCAGCACGTCGTGGGTGAGCGCGAGCTTGCGGATCAGTGCCTCGTCGAGCGGCTTGGCAAAGCGCATGTCGGCGACCGTCGTCGACAGTCCGCGCGCGTCGAGGTCGTCGGCGGCGGCGAGCGCCTCTTGCAAGCGGCAGCCGAGCGACAGGATGGCGACCGACTTGCCCTCGCGGACGATGCGGCCCTTGCCGATCTCCAGCGTCTCGGGCTGCCCGGGAATGGCGACACCGGTGCCCTCGCCGCGCGGGTAGCGCACCGCGATCGGGCCGCTGTCGTGGCCCGCCATGGTATGGACCATGTGCGTCAGCTCGGCCTCGTCGGCGGCCGCCATGACGACCATGTTGGGCAGCGTCGCCAGATAGGTCACGTCGAACGAGCCGGCGTGGGTCGCGCCGTCGGCCCCAACAAGCCCGGCGCGGTCGATGGCGAAGCGCACGGGCAGGTTCTGGATGGCGACGTCATGGACCACCTGGTCATAGGCGCGCTGGAGGAACGTCGAATAGATCGCCGCAAACGGTCGCATCCCCTGCGCGGCGAGGCCGGCGGCAAAGGTCACGGCGTGCTGCTCGGCGATGCCGACGTCGAAGGTGCGGTCGGGAAACTTGGCCGCGAACTTGTCGAGGCCGGTGCCGGACGGCATGGCGGCGGTGATGGCGACGATGCGGTCGTCGGCCTCCGCCTCGCGGATCAGCTGGGCGGCGAAGACGTTCTGGTACTGCGGCGGCCCGGCCTTGGACTTGACCTGGGTGCCGGTAATGACGTCGAATCTCTGGACGCCGTGGTACTTGTCAGCCGCCGCCTCGGCGGGGGCATAGCCCTTGCCCTTCTGCGTGACGACATGGACCAGGATCGGCCCCTCGGCGGCGTCGCGGACGTTCTCCAGGATCGGAATCAGGTGGTCGAGGTTATGCCCGTCGATCGGCCCGACGTAGTAGAAGCCGAGTTCCTCGAACAGCGAGCCGCCGCTGGCCAGCGTCCGCACATATTCCTCGGCGCGCTTGGCGGTGCGCTGAAGGATCGGGCCCATGGTGCGCTTGGCCAGCGCCTTGGCGAGGTCGCGCAGCTCGAGGAACGGCCGCGACGAATAGATGCGCGCGAGATACGCCGACAGCGCCCCGACCGGCGGCGCGATCGACATATCATTGTCGTTCAAGACGACGACGAGCCGGTTGCCCGCGGCCTCGGCGTTGTTCATCGCCTCGTAGGCCATGCCGGCCGACATCGCGCCGTCGCCGATGACGGCGATCGCCTTGCCCGGCCGGTCGGCGAGCTTGTTCGCCACGGCAAAACCGATCGCCGCCGAGATCGACGTCGACGAATGCGCCGCGCCAAAGGGGTCGTAGGCGCTCTCCGCGCGCTTGGTGAAGCCCGACAGGCCGCCGGGAGCACGCAGCGTGCGGATGCGGTCGCGGCGGCCGGTCAGGATCTTGTGCGGATAGGCCTGGTGGCCGACGTCCCAGATCAGCGTGTCGTCGGGGGTGTTGAAGACATAGTGGAGCGCGACCGTCAGCTCGACGACCCCGAGCCCCGCGCCGAGGTGCCCGCCGGTGACGCTGACCGCGTCGACCAGCTCGGCGCGCAGCTCGTCGGCCACCTGGCGGAGGTCAGACGGGGCGAGGCGACGGAGGTCGGACGGGACGTCGACGGAGTCGAGCAGCGGGGTCAGGGGGCGTTGGCTCACGGGGCAGGCACCTGTGGTAGTCTGACGTAACCTTCCGGTTAGCGCGAACACCGGGCGATG
>JAFARM010000141.1 GCA_019245455.1 Sphingomonadaceae bacterium
CTGTTCACGACGATGCACTTCGACGCCGCCGCCACCGGCCCCGGAACCGACGCTGCCACCGCCTTTGGCCAGCGCTCGGGGGTGTGCCAGGACTATGCCCATATCTTCTGCGCCGCGGCGCGCGGCATGGGCGTGCCGGCGCGCTACGTCTCGGGCCACTACGTCCGCGCCGATCCGCAGCCGGCGGCGCATGCGTGGGCCGAGGCGCTGGTCCCCGACCTCGGCTGGGTCGGCTTCGATCCGGCGAACGGCATCTCGACCACGCCGGGGCACGTGCGGGTGGCGGTCGGCCTCGACTATCTCGACGCCGCCCCCGTGCGCGGCGCGCGGCGCGGCGGCGGAACCGAGACGCTCGACGTTCGTGTCAGTGCCGTCGACGCGGGTCGGCAGGCGCAGCGTCAGGTACAGGCGTGATCCATGGGTTGCTGGCCGCCGGGGAGGAACCGATGACCTACTGCGTCGGGGTGCTGGTGAACGACGGGCTGGCGATCCTCGCCGACACGCGGACCAACGCGGGGCTCGACGATATCTCGAGCTACCGCAAGCTCCGCGTGATGGATGCCGGGCCCGGCCGCACGATGGTCATCGCCAGTGCCGGATCGCTGTAGGTGACGCAGGCGGCGCTGACCCGTCTGACGGACGCCATGCTGCTGGCCGAGGGCGAGGGCGACGCCGCGCCCGAGACGCTGAGGACCGCGCCCACCATGTTCCGCGCCGCGACGCTCGTTGGGCAGGCGCTCCACGCCGCCCGCAGCGCGATCGACGAGGCGGTCGGCGGCGACAAGGTGCAGACGAGCGCCACGCTGCTGTTCGGCGGCTGCATCGCCGGGCGGCGGCCGCGCCTGTTCCTGATCTATGGCAGCGGCAACTTCATCGAGTGCCAGCCCGACACGCCGTACCTGCAGATCGGCGAGCACAAATACGGCAAGCCGATCCTGGACCGTGTCGTCACATACGACACGCCGCTCGCCGAGGCGGTCAAGGTGGCGCTGATCAGCTTCACCTCGACGATGCGCTCGAACCTCGCCGTCGGCCTGCCGATTGACCTGATGACGCTGCCGACCGGTGCGCGGGCCCCGGCGCTCGTCCACCGCATCACCGACGACGACGAATATTATCGCGAGCTGACCGAACGCTGGGCGGTCGCCATGCGCCGGGCGACGATGGCCATCCCGCCGCCGCCCTACGGCGTGCCGTCGGCGCAGGGGATGCTCGTCTAGCGCCGGACCAGCGAGAGCAGGATTTCGATCGCGATCAGCAGCAGAACGGCCAACTCGAGCAGCTCCGCCCGCGCGCCTTCGGCCTCGCTGTGGAGCGCGGAATAGGTTTCGCGGACGATCGCCAGCTTGCGGTCGACGGCGTCGCCGACCTTGGGCACGCGCAGCAGATCGATGGTCGCGGCATAGACGCGCGCGAGATAGACATCCTCCGTCACCTGCAGCGCATTGTCGACGCGCTCGGTCAGCTGCGACACCTCGGCGACGAGCGTGTAGAGCCGCCGCGCCAGCCGGGCATAGCGGCGGGCACCGAAGATGCTGACGCGCCGCCGGGCGGCGTCGACCAGCGCCTGCATCCGCGGCAGCTCGTCGTCGAGCATGGCGTCGTAGACGCGCAGTTCGAGCAGCTGCGCGTTGGCCAGCTCGACGACGTCGGCGACGTCGCTGTCGCCGCGCGGCTCGTAGAGGAAGGCCCGGTCCCAGGTGACGATGGCGAGGTCGTCGGGATGGTAGGAGAAGCGGTGGCGCAACAGGTCGGCGCGCGCGCTCGGCGACAGCGGTCGCGTCTGGCCCGACAGCAGGGGGACAAGATCGACCGCCGCCTCCAGCGCCTCGGCGGCGACGGCGGTGTCGAACGCCTCGACCGTCGCGATCAGATGGTCGTCCTGCAACGGCACCGCCGATGGTCGGTCGAGCGCGGCGGCGACGGCGTCGCGGACGCGGTCGAGCAGTCCCGGCCACAGCGCGTCGCCGGCCGCCGCCCCGACCGCCGCATCGACGTCGGCAACCCTCGCCGTGAACGCCGCCCAGCTCAGCCCGGCGACGGGCAGGCGGATGGCGAGCGCGGCGATGCCGAAATCGTACAGGCGCGCCGACGCCCGCGCCGGGCCGAGCGCCAGCGCCACCGGGCCAAGGTCGAGTTCCAGCGGCGGGACCTCGAAGGCGACGGCCTTGGCCGGGGTCGCCGCGAGCTGGCTCCGCGCCCCCGCGCTGCCGGTTCGCGCCGCCCACAAGTCGCCGGCGCGGCGCAGGTCGATGGCATAAGCCAGGTCGAACAGCCGCAGCGCGACGACATGGCCCGATTCGACGCGCATCACGCCGGCACGGCGACCGTCGCCGCCGCGCGCGCCCGAAGCATCACCGCCAGCCCCAGCCCCAGCCCCGCGACGCCCGTCATCGCCAGGTATCCCGGCGCACCCACCCGGTCGTACAGCGGCCCGGACACCAGCACCGCGGCGGCATAGGTCGGGGCATTGGCCACGCCCATGTAGATCATCTGTGCCGTCGGCGTTCGCTCGTCGCCGTACATCGCCTGGATGAAGCGCATCCCGCCGAGGAAGGTCGCGGCGAAGCTGAGCGCATGGAGCAGCTGGACGCCAACCAATACCCACAGCGGCGGCAGCAGGCTGAGCGCCGTCCAGCGCACCACCGCGCCGACGCCGCCGGCGACGATCAGCGTCTCGGGGCGGAAGCGGCTCGTCCAGCCGCCGAGCGCCATCAGGAACACGACCTCCGCGCCGGTGCCGATGTTCCACAGCATGGATACGGTGTTGCCCGAGAAGTGCTGGACGTTGGTCCACACCAGGGTGCCGGCGGTATAGAGGAACGCCGCCGACGCCTGGATCAGGCCGGCAGCGAAGATGAACAGGGCGAAGGCGGGGTTCCTGAGCATCCCCAGCCCGTGCGCTAGCCGGTTCGGGAACGGGTCACGCACTTCCCTACGCGCGGTCACGGGCTCACGCGGCATCAGCGCCGACCAGCCGATCATCACCGCCGACACGGCGAGCAGGAAGGCCCAGATCGGCCAATAGGCGTGCGTCGCGTCGGTCAGGAAACCGACCAGCGTGGTGCCGGCGACGAACGCCGCCGAGGCGAGCCCGCGGGCGACGCCGTAGGGCGGCGTGGCGCTCCGCGTCAGGCGCAGCAGCGTCGTCTCGACCACCGGCAACAGCCCCCAGAAGGCGATGTCGAGCACCAGGATAAGGCCGAAGACAGCGGCGAAGCCATTGAGAAGCTTCAGGATCGCGAATCCTACGGTGAGCAGGACGGTGAACAGGAACAAGGGCGCGCGGCGCTCGCTGCGCCCATCGGCCCAGGCGGCGGTCAGCGGCCCGGCGATCGCCCGGCTGAACCCGGCGATGGCCAGCACGACGCCGATCTCGGCACCCGAGAAGCCGTGCACCTTCTCCAGCCACAGCGGCAGGAACGGAATCAAGCAGCCGAAGCCGGCGAAGTACAGGCAGGCGAGCGCGGTCGCGCGGGCGGCGGGGGTCATGGCGCGCACCATGGGGCGGCAGGAGCCGGGCGGCAAGACCGGGCGCCGGGCGGGCGTCTAGGCACGGTCCGGCCGCGCGGCTAGTCTCCCCGTCCAAGGGGGCACGATGACGGACAAGAGCCACGACCGGCACCAGCTCGAGCGGCTGATCTTCTTCAGCGACGCGGTGTTCGCCATCGCCATGACCCTGCTCGTCGTTGATGTCCGCCTGCCGCCGCTGCACCACGTCAGCGAGGCGGCGCTGGCGCAGGCGCTGATCGGCCTGATCCCGCAATACATCGGCTTCCTGATCAGCTTCCTCGTCGTCGGCCGCTTCTGGATTGGCCATCACCGCGCCTTCGGCTGGCTGGAGCGCAGCGACGACCGGCTGGTCGGGCTCAACCTGCTGTTCCTGCTGACGATCGCCTTCATGCCGTTCCCGACGACGCTGATCAGCAGCTTCGCCTC
>JAFARM010000405.1 GCA_019245455.1 Sphingomonadaceae bacterium
CGAGCGCGATCGGCGAGCGGCTGGCGCGGCTGGCGGCGGCGACGCAGGTCCTCGTCGTCACCCACTCGCCCCAGGTCGCGGCGCGCGGCGCGCACCAGTGGCGCATCGCCAAGTCGATCGAGGGCACCGTCACCCGCACCGGCGTCACCGCGCTCGACGCGAGCGAACGCCGCGAGGAGATCGCGCGGATGCTGTCGGGCGCGGAGGTGACCGACGAGGCGCGGGCCCAGGCGGCGCGGCTGCTGGCGCACGAGGGCTGAGGCATGAGCGAGGAACCCGCCGCCGAACTCGCCCGCCTCGCCGCCGAGATCGCGGCGCACGCGCGGGCGTACCACACCGACGACGCGCCGACGATCAGCGATGCCGAGTATGACGCGCTGGTCCGGCGCAATGCCGAGCTGGAGGCGGCGCATCCCGAGCTGGTGCGGGCGGATTCGCCGTCGCGTTCGGTCGGGGCGGCGCCGGCGGCGGGGTTCGGCAAGGTGCTTCACGCGCGGCCGATGCTCAGCCTCGACAACGCCTTCAGCGATGCCGAGGTCGCCGAGTTCGTTGCTCGGGTGCGGCGTTTCCTCCGCTTCGCCGACGATACGCCGCTCGCGCTGACCGCCGAGCCGAAGATCGACGGGCTGTCGCTGTCGCTGACCTACCGCGATCGGCAGCTGGTCACGGCGGCGACGCGCGGCGACGGCACGACGGGCGAGGACGTGACGGCGAACGTCGCCACCATCGCCGACATTCCGCAGCGCCTGCCCGACGGCGCGCCCGGCCTGATCGAGGTGCGCGGCGAGGTGTACATGGCCAAGGCCGACTTCCTCGCGCTGAACGGCGCCCAGGCGGCCGCCGGGCAGCGGACCTTCGCCAATCCGCGCAACGCGGCGGCGGGGTCCCTGCGCCAGCTCGACCCGGCGGTGACGGCGGCGCGGCCGTTGCGGTTTCTTGCGCACGGCTGGGGCGAGGCCGACGCGCTGCCCGCCGACACGCAGGCCGGCGTGATGGCCGCGTTTGCCGCCTGGGGCTTCCCGGTCAGCGACCGGCTGCGGGTGTGCGACCGCCTCGACGCCGCGCTTGCCGTGTACCGCGGCATCGAGGCGGACCGCGCGCATTTGCCGTTCGATATCGACGGTGTGGTTTACAAGGTCGACCGGCTCGACCTGCAGGCGCGCCTCGGCCAGGTCGCGCGCTCGCCCCGCTGGGCGCTGGCGCACAAGTTCCCCGCCGAGCGGGCGACGACGACGCTGATCGCCATCGACATCCAGGTCGGCCGCACCGGGCAGCTGACGCCGGTGGCGCGATTGGAGCCGGTCGGCGTCGGCGGCGTCATCGTCACCAACGCGACGCTGCACAACGAGGACGAGATCGCCCGCAAGGACGTGCGGGTGGGGGACACGGTCGAGCTGCAGCGCGCCGGCGACGTCATCCCGCAGATCCTGCGCGCCGTGCCGGGCGACGCGCCGCGCGGCGAGCCGTACGAGTTCCCGACCGTCTGCCCGGCGTGCGGCAGCCTAGCGGTGCGCGAAGCGGGCGAGGTCGCGCGGCGCTGCACCGGCGGGCTCATCTGCCCGGCGCAGCAGGTCGAGCGCCTCCGCCACTTCGTCGGCAGGCGCGCCTTCGACATCGAGGGGCTGGGGGCCGAGCGGATCGAGCTGTTCACCGCCGAGGGGCTGATCGCGACCCCGGCCGACATCTTCCGGCTTAAGGACCACCGCGAGGCGCTGATCGCGCGCAAGGGGTTCGACGCGCCGTCGGTCGACAAGCTGCTGGCGGCGATCGAGGCGCGGCGGACGATCGCCCTCGACCGCTTCCTGTTCGCGCTCGGCATCCGCCACGTCGGCGAGGTCGTCGCCCGTGACTTGGCGCGCGCGTTCGGCACCTACGATGCCTTCGCCGAGCGGGTCGCGGCGGCGCAGGCGCTCCCGGTCGAGCCGGCGCTCGGCGAGAGCGACGACCGCGCGCGGACCCGGCGGGCGGCGGCGCTGGCGCAGGTGTTCGCCGTCGGCGGCGTCGGGCCGGAGATCGCCGCCGCCATCGCCGACTTCTTCGCCGAAGCGCACAACCGCGACCTCGTCGCCGACCTGCTCGGCGAGATCGCGGTCGAGCCCTTCGCCGTCGCCACCCGCGCCTCGGCGGTGACGGGCAAGACGGTCGTCTTCACCGGCACCCTCGAGAGCATGAGCCGCGACGAGGCGCGGGCGCAGGCCGAACGGCTGGGCGCGCGGGTCGCCGCCTCGGTCAGCGCCAAGACCGACCTCGTCGTGGCCGGGCCGGGTGCGGGGTCGAAGGCAACCAAGGCGGCCGCACTCGGCATCGACGTCATCGACGAGGCGGCGTGGGCGGCGATCGTCGCGGCGGTGGGCTAAGGCCCTTTTGCTGCCCACGGGTCATGCTGGCGAAGGCCAGCATCCATGGTCGTGCGCAACGGCCCGCCGGCATCGTGGCACGACGGTGGATGCTGGCCTTCGCCAGCATGACCTCGTGGGGTTGAGGGCCTACCGCCTGACCAGCACCAGCGTCGGCCACTCGCCCGCGCTGCGCCGCGCCAGCCGGCAGCCGCGGGCGGTGTAGGCGGCGGCGACGCGGCGCGCCTGGGTATCGAGCAGCCCGGCGAGGACGACGACTCCGCCGGGCGCGAGACGGGCGACGATCGCCGGCGCGAGCGCGATCAGAGGCCTCGCAAGTATGTTGGCGACGATCAGGTCGAACGGGCCGGCCAGCCGCGGGCCGGCGGCGCCGGCGGCGGTGAGCAGGTCGATCTGTCCCGCCCGCCGGCCGCTCCGGACACCGTTCGCCCGCAGGTTGCCCCGCGCGACGGCGACGGCGACGGGATCGATGTCCGACGCCACCACCCGCGCTTGGCGCCAGCGCTTCGCCGCCGCCATCGCCAGCACGCCAGTGCCCGTGCCGAGGTCGGCGATGCGGCGGAAGCCGCGCGTCCGGGCGAGGCCGTCGAGCGCCTCCAGGCACCCCCGCGTCGTCGCGTGCTGGCCGGTGCCGAACGCAAGGCCCGCCTCGATGCGGAGGCCGATGTCGCCCGGCCGCACGGCGTCGGCATGGGCGGCGGTGTGGACGACGAAGCGGCCGGCGCGGACGGGAGCGAAGCCGGCCTGGCTCAGCGTCACCCAGTCGGCGTCGGGCAGGCGCTCGACCGCCGCGCTGCCGGGCGCGGCCGAGGGGGCGAGGGCGTGGAGCGCGGCGAGGTCGGCGGCGTCCGGCTCCCGGTCGAAATAGGCGTCGAGCGTCCAGGCGTGGGGTCGCGCCGGGTCGGGCTCGTCGGTCAGCAGGGTCGGCGGGTCGTCCCCTTCACCCGGCCAGTCGGCGAGCGGCACCGCCTCCGCCTCGGCGCGGGTGCAGGGCAGGCGGACGCGCCAACTGGTCACGCGGACTTCGCCTTCAACCTGTCATCCCCGCGAAAGCGGGGACCCATCCCCCGAGGCTTGAGGAGATGGGTCCTTGCTTTCGCGGGGATGACGGGGAAGCTCGGGTCGACGGAGGACCCCACACCCTCTCCGGCCAGTGCCGCCGCGCCGTCTCCCGCCCTCTCCCGCAAGCGGGAGAGCGCGCTACCGCACATAGCTCGCGCCGTTCACGTCGAGCACCGCCCCCGTCAGCGACGGCGGCGCGGCAAGGGCGAGCCAGCGGATCGTCTCGGCGACCTCCTCCGGCGTCGCGACGCGGCCCAAGGGGATGTCGGCGAGCAATTTGTCGCCGCCGCGGCTCGCGAGATAGTCCTCGGCCATGCCGGTCATGGTGAAGCCCGGCGCGACGGCGAAGGCGAGGACCCCCTCGCCGGCATAGGCGCGCGCAATCGTCCGCGTCATCGCCACCATCCCCGCCTTGGCGGCGGCATAGTGCCAGTGCGCCGGCGAGTCGCCGCGGAAGGCGGCGCGACTGGCGACGTTGACGATGCGGCCGCGCACGCCCGCCGCGTCGGGCTCGACCGCGCGGAAGTGCTGCACCGCGCGGCGCGACAGGTCGGCTGAGGCCTGCAGGTTGATGCGCCAGCTCCGCTCCCACGTCCGCGCCCAGTCGGCGTCGGGGGCGTCGAGCGCGACCCCCTCGAACACGCCGGCGTTGTTGACGAGCACGTCGATCCGGCCGTTCGCCCGCTCCAGCGCGGCATCCCACAGCCGGTCGCCCGCTCCCGGCTCAACGAGGTCGGCGGGCACGTCGCCGCCGGTCGTGCCGTGGCCGATGACGATCGCCCCGCCCGCGGTCAGGGCAGTGAGCGCGGCGGCACCGATGCCGCGGGTGGAGCCGGTCAGCAGGATCGTGGTCATGGCGACCGGCCTAGCTCGTCCGGCGGCGGGCGGGAAGAAGCCTCGTCGCCGGGGCCCGGCGGCGATTGCCTCCCCCCGTCATCGGCCTATGCTGGCCTCAACCACCGGGGAGAGCGGCATGGCGGCAGCGTGGGCGGACGTGCGCGAGCGGGTCAAGGCGTTCGTCGAGGAGCGCGTCTACCCGGCCGAACCCGTACTCGACCACGGCGACCCGGCCGAGGCGAAGGCGGTGCTCGCGGGCCTGATGGCCGAGGCCAAGGCGGCGGGGCTGTGGGCGCTCGGGCATCCCAAGCACATCGGCGGGCAGGGGATGCCGTTCCTCGACTATGTCCACGTCAACGAGGTGATCGGGCGGTCGCAGCACGCGATGGTCGCGCTCGGCACGCACTCGCTGCAGGACTCGCTGATGCTCGACCGCTATGCGGCACCCGAGTGGCGGGAGAAGTACCTGCTGCCGCTGGTGGCGGGCGACATCTTCCCGAGCTTCGCCATGACCGAGCCCGACATCGCCTCGTCCGACCCGACGCAGCTGCAGACGACGGCGACGCTGGAGGGCGACCAGTGGGTCATCCGCGGGCGCAAATGGTTCACCACCGGCGCGGCGGGGGCCGCCTACACGACCGTCATGTGCCGCACCGAGGGCGACGACGCGCCGCCGCACGCCGCCTTCTCGATGATCGTCGTGCCGACCGACACGCAGGGGTACACCATCGTCCGCGACACGCCGGTTCTGGGGCTGCGGCATGGCCTTAGCGGCCACTACGAGGTCGCTTACGACGACGTTCGGGTGCCGGCGGCGAACCTGCTGGGACCCAGGGGGCAGGGGTTCGCCATCGCCCAGATGCGGCTGGGGCCGGGACGCATCTTCCACTGTATGCGCTGGCTGGGACAGGCGAGCCGCGCTTTCGACCTGATGTGCCGGCGGCTGCACGAGCGGGTCGCCGGCGGCGAGCGGCTGGCGGACAAGCAGCTGATGCAGAAGTTCGTCTTCGACTCCGCCGCGGAGATCCAGGCGGCGCGTCTGCTGACGCTCGACGCCGCGGCCAAGATCGACGCGGGCAGCGACGCGCGGGTCGAGATCGGCCTGATCAAGGTCGTCGGCGCCAAGATGGTCCACGACGTCATCGACCGCGCGGTGCAGGTGTTCGGCGCCAAGGGCCTGACCGACGATACGCCGCTGTCGATCATGTACCGCCACGCCCGCGAGGCGCGCATCTACGACGGCCCCGACGAGGTCCATGTGACGAGCGTCGGCAAGCGGCTGCTGCGGGCGTATGCGGGGAACGGGCCGGGCTGGGACTTCGGGGCGGCGTGAAGGCGGCGCACGCTCCGCGCTCGCTCCGCCGCCGGGTGTTCGGGCAGCTCGACCTGCGCCTGTACCGGCACCTGTCGGCGACGAACGCGGCGGTCATTGTCGTCATCCTCGCCGCCGTTGCGCTGTCGGTGGCGGAGACCGAGCCGGGGATCGTGCGCGGCAACGAGGGGTGGTTCATCGCCGCCAATACAGGGTTTGGCGTCGTCTTCCTCGCCGAATACCTGCTGCGCCTGTGGTCGGTCGCCGAGCGCGCGCCGCAGCACGCCTGGCGTGAGCGGATGCGCTTCGTCGTGTCGCTGCCGGCGCTGATCGACGTGCTGGCGATCGCCTCGTCGCTGACGCCGCTCTTGGGGTTCAACTCGACGCCGCTCCGGCTGGTGCGGCTGGCGCGCATCGTCATGCTGGTCCGCGTCGGGCCGTTCGCGCGGGCGTGCACCTTGCTGGGGCAGGCGGTGGCGTCGCGGCGCTTCGAGCTGCTGGTGACGGCGGGGCTGGCGGCGATCGTGCTGATGATCGGCGCGACGGTGCTCTACTGGGCGGAGGGCGCAGTGCAGCCCGAGGCGTTCGGCTCCATCCCGCGGGCGATGTGGTGGGCGGCCGAGACGCTGACGACGGTCGGCTATGGCGACGTGCGGCCGGTGACGGCGCTCGGCAAGGTCATGGCGGCGGTGATGGCGTTCGCCGGCATCGGCGTCATCGCCCTGCCGGCTGGCATCATGGCTTCTGCGTTCAGCGACGCGATGGCGCAGCACCGCGCGCGGCTGGCGAAGGTGGAGGAAGCGGAGTGAGCGGGGCGCAAGGGCCTCCCCTCCCGCTTGCGGCAGGGGTCGAGGGTGGGGATGCCGGCGGCGTCGCCTCCGTCCCCACCCCCGGGCCGGCTTCGCCGTCTCTCGCCCCTCCCGCAAGCGGGAGGGGAGCGACGACCGACCTTGCCGCCACGCTCACCGCGCTCCTACGGGGGGCAGGGCACGACGCCGAGGTGCGGGCGGCAACGCCGCTGTCGGGCGGGGCGTCGTCGGCGACCTTCGCCGTCGATGCGGTGCGCGGCGGCGCGCCTTGGCCGCTGATCTTCCAGCGCCGCGAGGGGGCGGAGGGGCTGCCGAAGGTCGCGCAGGCGGCGCTGCAGCGGCTGGCGGGGGCGCACGGCGTGCCGGTGGCGGAGGTGGTGGCGGTGGCGGCGCCGGACGACGGGCTCGGCGACGGCTTCGTCATGGCGCACGTGGAAGGCGAGAGTCTGGCCCCCAAGTGGCTGAAAGGCGATGCCTTCGCTGCCGCCCGCGCGGCGCTGACGGGCCAGTGCGCGGCGGCGCTGGCGGCGCTCCATGCGGTGCCATTGGCGGCGGTGGCGGACCTGCCGCTGCCCGGCGGATCGGCGCGCGAGCAGGCCGAGCGGCTGTACGCCCACTACCGCGGCTTCGGCGTCGACGAGCCGGTCTTCGATTTCGCCTTCGTGACGCTTCGTGACGCCTTGCCTGACGCGCCCGCGACCGTCGTCTGTCACGGCGACTTCCGCAGCGGCAACGTCATCGTCGCGCCCGACGACGCGGCGGTGCCGGGGCTGGCTGCCGTCCTCGACTGGGAACTGGCGCACCTCGGCGACCCGCACGCCGATCTCGGCTGGTTGTGCGTCAACGCCTGGCGCTTCGGGCAGTGGCGGAAGCCGGTCGGCGGCTTCGGCGAGCGCGAGGCGCTGTACGCGGCCTACGAGGCGGCAGGCGGCAGGCGGGTCGACCGCGGCCTCGCGCACGCCTTCGAGCTGTTCGGCACGGTGAAGTGGGGCGTGTCGTGCCTGCAGCTCACCGACGACCATGTCTCCGGCCGCGTCCGCTCGGTCGAGCGGGCGGCGATCGGGCGGCGGGTCAGCGAGGTGGCGGCCGACCTGCTCCACCTGCTGAAGTACGGGACGATCTGATGGCCGGGCATCCCTCCGCTGCCGAACTGGCGACCGTCGTGGCGGAGTTCCTCGGCGGGCTGATCGAGCGGGGGGCGCTGACCGGCCGCGACGCCTTCCACGCGCGGGTCGCGGCGAACGCGCTGGCGATCGTCGCGCGCGAGGTGGCGGGGGGCGGTGCTGCGGTTGGTGAAGCGGAGGCGGCGCTCGTTCCCTACTGTCATCCCGGCGCAGGCCGGGACCCAGGATCTCAAGCGTCTGTGATCATGGGTCCCGGCCTGCGCCGGGATGACCGGGAAGGGGAGGAGGCGAGCGCCGTAGCGACGGCGGCACTTCGCGCTTCTCGTCTTCCCCGCGAAAGCGGGGACCCATCTCCCGAAACTGCTCCAGCCGCGACAACCATCGGTCAAGGCATCAAAGCGCAGGAGATGGGTTCCCGCTTTCGCGGGGATGACTCCGAAGAAGAGCACGCGGCGGACATCGAAGAGCACGCGGAGGGCAATAAAGGGCCGCGCGGGGCTGTCTGCGACGAGCAGCGCGGGGAAGACAAGGGAGTGGCGGTGGCCGCCACGCTCTCCGCCGCCATCCGCGCCGGCACCGTCACCGCCGCGACGCCCGGTCTGCTCGACGCGCTGATCGCCGCCACCTGCGCGCGGCTGCGGGTCGACAATCCGCGCTATCCGACGCTTGCCCGTCTTTGCTCCGGCGAGCACGACGCCGCGATGAACGGTTGCACCGGGCGACCGAGCGGCTAAACCGGCGGACAGTCACTCGCGTCCGTTCGAGGAGCCGCATGGCCGCCGCCCGTCCGACCGTTTCCGCCCGCCCGCTCAGCCCGCATCTGTCGATCTGGAAGTGGCGCGTGCACATGGCGGTGTCGATCCTGCACCGCGTCACCGGCAACGCCATGGCCTTCGGCGGCGTCGTCCTGTTCCTGTGGTGGCTGGTCGCGGCGGCGACGGGGCCGGACGCCTATGCCACCTTCTACCGCGTGGCGACGGGGCCGGTCGGGATCGTCGTCGGCGTCGGGCTGACGTGGATCTTCTTCCAGCACATGATGAACGGCATCCGCCACCTCGTCATGGACACCGGCAACGCGCTCGAGATCCATGCGTCGAAGACCTTTGCCATCGCGACGCTGGCCGGGTCGACGCTGCTGACCGTCCTGACCTGGGCGGCCATCTTCCTGACGAAGGGCATCTGATGGGCACGGGAACCGAACTCGGGCGCGTCCGGGGCTTAGGCAGCGCCAAGTCGGGCGTCGGCCACTGGTGGCACCAGCGCGTGACGGCGATCGGCAACCTGGCGCTGATGCTGTGGTTCGTCTTCAGCCTCGTCCGCCTGCCGGCGCTCGACTATCCGACCGTGATCCTGTGGCTGCGGCAGCCTGTCGCTGCGATCCCGATGCTCCTTCTCATCGTTTCGGTCTTCTACCATTTCCGCCTGGGCGTGCAGGTGTTCATCGAGGATTACCTGCACGAGGAGGGGGGCAAGCTGGCGGCGCTGCTGGCGCTCAACTTCTACGCGCTCGGCGGCGCGGCGGCGGCGGTATTCTGCGTGTTCAAGATCGCGCTCGGAGCTTAAGTCATGGCGGAAGCCTATAAGATCATCGACCACAGCTACGACGCGGTCGTCGTCGGAGCCGGCGGGTCGGGCCTGCGCGCCGCCATGGGTATCGCCGAGACGGGCCTCAAGACCGCGTGCATCACCAAGGTCTTTCCGACGCGCAGCCACACGGTCGCGGCGCAGGGCGGGATCGCGGCCTCCCTCGGCAACATGGGGCCGGACCACTGGACGTGGCATATGTACGACACGGTCAAGGGCAGCGACTGGCTCGGCGACCAGGACGCGATCGAGTATCTGTGCCGCGAAGCGCCCAAGGCGGTCTATGAGCTCGAGCACTTCGGCGTGCCGTTCAGCCGCACCGAGGAAGGCAAGATCTACCAGCGCGCCTTCGGCGGCATGACCCAGAACATGGGCGAGGGGCCGGCGGCGCAGCGGACGTGTGCCGCGGCCGACCGCACCGGCCACGCCATGCTCCACGCGCTCTACCAGCAGAGCCTGAAGCACGACACCGACTTCTATATCGAATATTTCGCCATCGACCTCATCATGGTGAACGGCGAGTGCAAGGGCGTCATCGCCATGTGCATGGAGGACGGCAGCATCCACCGCTTCCGCAGCCACGCCGTCGTGCTGGCGACGGGCGGCTACGGCCGCTGCTATTTCTCGGCGACGAGCGCGCACACCTCGACCGGCGACGGCGGCGGCATGGCGATCCGCGCCGGGGTGCCGATGCAGGACATGGAGTTCGTCCAGTTCCACCCGACCGGTATCTACGGCGCCGGCGTCCTCATCACCGAGGGTGCGCGCGGCGAGGGCGGCTACCTGACCAACAAGGACGGCGAGCGCTTCATGGAACGCTACGCGCCGTCGGCGAAGGACCTCGCCAGCCGCGACGTCGTCAGCCGCTCGATGGCGATGGAGATCCGCGAGGGCCGCGGCGTCGGGGCCGAGGGCGACCATATCAACCTGCACCTCAACCACATCGACCCGGCCGTGCTGCACGAGCGCCTGCCGGGCATCAGCGAGACGGCGAAGATCTTCGCCGGCGTCGACGTCACCAAGGAGCCGATCCCGGTGACGCCGACCGTCCACTACAACATGGGCGGCATCCCGACGAACTACCACGGCGAGGTCGTGACGCTGAAGGACGGCGACCCCGACAGCGTGGTGCCCGGCCTGTTCGCGGTCGGCGAGGCGGCGTGCGTCAGCGTCCACGGTGCCAACCGGCTGGGGTCGAACAGCCTGATCGACCTCGTCGTCTTCGGCCGCGCCACCGCGCACCGGGTGGGGGCGACGATCAAGCCGTTCACCGCGCACGCGCCGCTGCCGAAGGATTCGGCCGACATGGCGCTGTCGCGGCTGGACGGGTATCGCCACTCGAAGGGCGGCTCGCCGACGTCGGCGGTCAGGGCGGCGATGCAGAAGACGATGCAGGCCAACGCCGGCGTCTTCCGCACGTCGGAGGTGCTCGACGAGGGCCAGCGCAAGATCGACGCGGTCTACCAGCAGATGGCCGACATCGGCATTGCCGACCGCAGCCTGGTGTTCAACACCGACCGGATCGAGACGCTCGAGCTCGACAACATGATCCCGCAGGCGGTGCTGACGATGCACATGGCCGCCGCCCGCCACGAAAGCCGCGGCGCCCACCTGCACGAAGACTTCCCCAAGCGCGACGACGGCGAATGGATGAAGCACTCGCTGGGCTGGTTTCGGGACGGCAGCGTGCGGCTCGATACGCGCCCGGTGCACAGCTACACGCTGACCGACGAGGTGGCGTACATCAAGCCGAAGGCGCGGGTGTATTGAGAGGGTGAGAGGTGGGGATCGCTATCGAGCAGATCGGCGGGCATTATACGTCTGCTAAGCTCAGAATTATGACGTCGACAGGTGAGCGTTTCTTCCTTTTGATCGACGAAGACGGGCTTCATTTCTATAGTGACCGGTCGAGTTCCGGCGCACTTTCCGGAGAGCCGGTCTACCGATCGGTCGATGATTTGATGGATTGGATAGGCAATGATGGCGAAAAGAAGCCGTTCCGCCGTCGAGCACAGGTGAAGGCTCGTCAGAAGGCTTCTACTTCGCCGCCTCAAGCCGGTCCGCCAGCCACATCTTGATCAGCGCCTGCCGCGTCACGCCGCGCTTCTTCGCGTTCTCGTCGAGGCGGTTGACCATCCACAGCGGGAAGTCGACGTTGACGCGCTTGGGTTCGAGGTTCGGCCGGCGGGTCGTCGAGAAATCCAGATAGGCGCTGATGTCCTCGCCGTCGTCGAAGCGACGGTCGAATTCTTCAGCCGATATAGAAGCGGGCTTCGACGTCGCGGGCTCGGCGGACGGAGATGATGCGGACGCGGTCTTCCCGCCGGGTGATGGCCGCCGTCCAGACCTTGCCGATGATGCGGCTTCGCTCCTCGTCGCCATAGATCGCTCCTTCCGTTTCGACCAAGGCCGGATCAAGCCAGATCGCCTGTGCAGCGACGAAGTCGATCCCGTGTTTCGCCAGGTTGGCGGTGCTCTTCGCGTGATCGAATTCGAAGTCCACGGCGATGTATAAGTTCTATCCCTTTTCGACACAAACGCAGGCGCTTCGGCACAAGCGAGGGCGCGGGTCGGAACCCGCGCCCGCTGCCCGCTCAGATCGAGAACCCGCCATCGACGTTGATCGTCGTGCCCGTGATGTAGCTCGCCTCGTCGCTCGCCAGGAACGCGGCGACCGACGCGACCTCGTCGACGGTGCCGAAGCGCTTCAGCGGCGTCAGCTGGATCATGACGCTCGAGAACGGGCCGTCGGCGGGGTTCATGTCGGTGTCGATCGGGCCCGGCTGGATGACGTTGACCAGGATGTTGCGGCTGGCGAGGTCCTGCGCCCAGCCGCGGGCGAGGCCGGCGACGGCCGCCTTGGTCGCGCCGTACACGGCCGCGCCCGGGAAGGGCGAGGTGTCGCCGTTGACGCTGCCGATAATGATGACGCGGCCGCCGTCGCGCAGGTGGGGGAAGGCCGCCGTCGTGCCGTGGTAGACGCCGTCGACGTTGGTCGCGAACTGGTGGCGGTAAGTCGCGTCCTCGGTCTGGCCGAGCGGTGACAGGCCGAACACGCCGGCATTGTGGACGAGAATGTCGATGCCGCCGCCGAGCGCCGCCGCGGCTTCCGCGACCGCCGCCTTGACCGCGTCGGGGTTGCCGGCGTCGGCCTGGACGGCGTGGCCCTTGCGCCCGGACGCCGCGATCGCCGCGACCGTCGCGTCGGCCGCCGCCTTGTTGCCGGCATAGGTGATGACGACGTCGGCGCCCTCGCTCGCCAGCCGCCGGGCGATGCCCGCGCCGATGCCGCGCGAACCGCCGGTGACGAGCGCGGTCTTGCCGGTGAGCCTGGTCATGATCGGAATCCCTTTCTCGTTGCTGCGGGCAACATGGCGCAGGCTGAATGCCAGACAACGGGCGCGGCCGCGAAGATTTGCTTGATTGCGGTAAATCCCGCCTCGCGGCCACGGTGCGACGAGATGGAGGTTGAGCGCACGGGCGCGAGGCCGTAAGCCCGCGGCGACACGACGGGGTCGACGCATGGCCGAATTCTCGCTGCCCACCAACTCGCGCATCCGCTCCGGCGGCAAGGTTTATCCCGCGCCGCCGGCGGCGAAGCGGGTTAAGAGCTTCAAGATCTACCGCTGGAACCCCGACGACGGGGCGAACCCGCGCTACGACACCTACGAGCTCGACCTCGATGCGACCGGGCCGATGGTGCTGGACGCGCTGATCAAGATCAAAGCCGAGGTCGACCCGACGCTGACCTTCCGCCGCTCGTGCCGCGAGGGCATCTGCGGGTCGTGCAGCATGAACATCGGCGGCACCAACACGCTCGCCTGCACCCAGGCGATCGAGGACGTCGCTGGCGAGGTCCGCATCACGCCGCTGCCGCACATGGAGGTGGTCAAGGACCTCGTCCCCGACTTCAAGCACTTCTACGCGCAGTACGCCTCGATCAAGCCGTGGCTGCAGACCGTCACGCCCGACCCGGCCGACGCCGAGCGGCTGCAGTCGGTCGAGGACCGCAGCAGGATCGACGGGCTGTACGAGTGCATCCTGTGCGCCTGCTGCTCGTCGTCGTGCCCGAGTTACTGGTGGAACAGCGACAAGTTCCTGGGTCCGGCGATCCTGCTCCAGGCGTACCGCTGGCTGGTCGACAGCCGCGACGAGATGACCGGCGAGCGCCTGGACGCGCTCGAGGACCCGTTCCGCCTGTACCGCTGCCACACGATCATGAACTGCGCCAACGTCTGCCCGAAGGGGCTGAACCCGGCGAAGGCGATCGCCGAAATCAAGAAGATGATGGTGGCGCGCGCGGTCTGACGACCGGCGCGCAAGGCGAACTTTGCCCGCGCGAAGACCGACTTGGGCGCGGACTCGTCAGCGCGTGGCAAGGGGGCGGGCGATCACGTCGTCCTGAACCTGTCCGCCCCGGCCTTGGCCTCGCAGTACGGTCATGCTGGCGAAGCCAGCATCCAGGTCAGCGCGAGGCGGACGGCCGCACGTCGCGCACGGCCGTGGATGCTGGTCTGCGCCAGCATGACGCTGGGTATGGAGGAGAGCGACTGTTGGGCGGTGCAGCCGAGGCCAATGTTCGGCTTGTGTCATGCTGGCGAAGGCCAGCATCCACTCGCGTGCAAGCGGATGGGCCGCACGTCGCGCACGACGGTGGATGCTGGACTTCGCCAGCATGACTTCCGTCGGAGAGATTGGCGACGGTCAGGCTGGCCTCGGCTCGGGCGCGATCGGCGGTACGGTTTTCACCTGCCGCGCCCGAAGCCGCCGCAGCGCCGCCAGCAGGGGCGTCTCCACCCACCGGTGCAGCGCCAGCCCGAGCAGGACGACGGCGGCGATCAGCGTCACCGCGCCGGCCGACGCCGGCAATGCCGCCGTCGCGCCCGCCCGGCGCAGGACGACCGCCACCGCCGACAGCGCGGGATAGTGGACGAGGTAAATGCTGTACGACGCCGCGCCGAGCGGCCGCAGCGGCAGCGGAACCGCAAGCCGCCGCCGCTGCTCCCACGCGACCGCTCCGGCGAGCGCGACCGCGCTGGCGATACCGTAGCCGAGGTTGCGCGCGGTGTCGCCAAGCAGCGACGCCGTGACCTCCTCCGCCGCGAGCGCGGCGAAGGCGGTGACGCCCCCCGCGAGCCATGGCGGCGGGTGCCGGACCAGCCCCCGGCCCATGGCGACGCGGACCAGCGCACCGACGCCGAACAGCAGGTTCAGCGGCGAGGCGACGTAGCTTGGCACGCCGCCGACGCCAGCCCCGGTCAGTCCCGCCCACAGCACCAGTCCCGCCCACAGCACCAGCGTCGCGATGCCGGCGCGGCGGTTGACGATCAGCAGGCCGAACGCGGCATAGAACAGCATCTCGTGGAACAATGTCCACGACACCGTCAGCACACCGGCATGGGCATCCGGGCCGACGAGCAGCAGCGAGGACACGACCGCGCCGCCATCGACGTGGGCCAGCGACGCGATGCGCGGCCCGACGACCGCCAGCACGGTCAGCGGAGCCAGCACCAGCCAGTACAGCGGATAGATCCGATCGAACCGCCGCGCCGCGAAGCGTCTCAGCCGCTCCCGCCGGCCGATGTCGCCACCGTGGACGTAGGCGATGATGAAGCCGCTGAGGACGAAGAAGAATTCGACCCCGGCATGGCCGCAGGTGAAGGCCCCGCCGAACGGCACCGCACCCCAATAGGCGGGGTTCGCCGCCACCTTGCCCGCGTGATAGGCGACGACGAGCAGGGCGGCGATGCCGCGCCCGGCTTCGATCGTCGCGAAGCTGTCCCGTCGTTCGGCCATGGCCGCCCCCTCACGACGGGTAACGGCACGGCGGCGCGGAGCCTTACCGGGGTTGCCAGCGACCGGGGGCTGCCATTACGGACCTGGGTCATGACTGCCGCATCCGACGCCGATGGCTGGATCCCCTGGCTGCACAAGCCCGACCAGCGCTTCCACGACCTGCTCGGCCAGATGTATTTCCGCGTCACCGACCATGGGGTCGAATCGCGGATGGACACCGCACGCTGCCATTCGAACGCCCTCGGCTTCCTCCACGGCGGCTTCCTGATGAGCTTCGTCGACATGGCGATGTTCGCCATCATCCGCCCGCGCTTCGGCAAGGGCGAGGGCGCCGTGACGCTGAGCTGCGCCACCGACTTCCTGACCGGCGGCATCGTCGGCCAGCCGATCGAGGCGCACGGCGAGGTGCTGAAGGAAACCGGCAAGATGTTCTTTGTCCGCGGACTGGTGACGCAGAACGGCGGCAACGTCGCCTCGTTCACTGGTACGATGCGCAAGATCGTCCGCCGTCCCCCGCCGGACGCCCCAACGGGCCAATCGCCGCCGTCGTGATCGGCCACGCCGACAACGCCTATGCAGCGATGGTCGCCGCGGGCGAGCTTCGCCCCGACCCGTGCCAGGCCGCCGCCGCCGACCGGCTCTACCGCCTCCGCCGCGCGCTGGAGACGGCACCGCCGCCGGGCCTGTTCGGCCGGCTGTTCGCACCCCGGCCGACGCTTAGAAAGGGCATCTACCTGTGGGGCGGGGTCGGGCGCGGCAAGTCGATGCTGATGGACCTGTTCTTCGCCTCGGCCGACGTGCCTCGCAAGCGGCGCATCCACTTCCATCGGTTCATGCAGGACGCGCATGCGCGCATCCACGCCTGGAAGCAGGCCAATCCGTCCGGCA
>JAFARM010000037.1 GCA_019245455.1 Sphingomonadaceae bacterium
CCGCCGCCGCCGAAGCCGCCGCCGTCACCGAGGCGGCAGCGCGCACACCCGCAGCCCAGCCGGTTCGCGCCCCCGCGCCGGAGCCGGTCAGCGCCCCCGCGACCGCGTCGTCGCCGGCATGACGGGCGCCGCCGCGCCGCTGCGCGATACGGTCGTCTATTTCGCTGCCGTCGTCGCCCTGGTGCCGCTGTTCGCGCGGCTCAAGCTCGGCGCGGTCCTCGGCTATCTCGCCGCTGGCATCATCATCGGCCCGCACGTCCTGTCGCTGGTCAGCAACCCCGAGAGCATGGGCGAGCTCGCCGAGTTCGGCATCGTCCTGCTGCTGTTCGTCATCGGCCTCGAGCTGAAGCCGTCGCGGCTGTGGGCGCTGCGCCGTGACATCTTCGGTCTCGGCACGCTGCAGGTGGCGCTGTGCGGGCTGGCGCTGTCGGGCGTCGTCCTCGGCCTGACCGGGCTCAGCTGGCAGGCGGCGGTCGTCGTCGGCCTGCCGCTCGGCCTGTCGTCGACCGCCCTCGTCATGCAGCTCCTGGCCGAGCGCAAGCTGACGACGACGCCTTTTGGCGAGCGCGCCTTCTCGATCCTGCTGTTCCAGGACCTCGCCATCGTTCCCCTGCTGACGATCGTCGCGGCGCTGAGCCGCGTGCCCGACCCGACGGCGCGCCCCGGTTGGCAGACGGCGGCGCTGACCGCGGGCGCGGTGCTGGTGCTGGGGCTCGGCGGGCGCTTCCTGCTCAATCCGCTGTTCCGCCTGATCGGGCGCCTCGGCGTGCGCGAGGCGTTCGCCGCCGCGGCGCTGCTGACCGTTCTCGGCGCGGCTTTCCTGATGGCGAGCCTCGACCTGTCGATGGCCTTGGGCGCGTTCGTCGCCGGGGTGATGCTGAGCGAATCGCCGTACCGCCACGCGCTCGAGGCCGATATCGAGCCGTTCCGCGGCCTGCTGCTCGGCCTGTTCTTCGTCTCGGTCGGGACGACGCTCGACCTCGCCGGGGTCCGCGACCACTGGCTGCAGGTGCTGATGCTGGTCGCCGCCGTCATGGCGACCAAGACGATCGTCATCGCCGGCCTCGCCCGCCTGTTCGGCAGTCCGTGGCTGCGCGCGTTCCAGATGGGCATGATCCTGGCGCAGGGCGGCGAGTTCGGCTTCGTCCTGTTCGCGCAGGGCGTCACCGGGCTGCTGCTTGCGCCCGGGGCGGCGGCGCTGTTCGGCGCAGTCGTGACCGTGTCGATGCTCCTGACCCCGCTCGCCGCGCGCTTCGCCGCGACCTTCAACCCGAAGCCGGCGCCGCGCACCGACCTCGACGGGCCGGAAGCGGCGGTCCACGACGACGACGCGCCGGCGCGCGCGATCCTCGTCGGGGCCGGGCGCTTCGGCCAGGGCGTCGCGCAGATGCTGCTGGCGCGCGGCGTCGAGGTCGTCGCCATCGACCGCGACGACGAGATCATCGACGTCAGCAACCTGTTCGGCAACCGCGTCTATTTCGGCGACGGCGAGCGCGTCGACATCCTGCGCGCGGCCGGTGCCGCGGACGCGCAGCTGCTCGTCATGGCGCACGACGGCGCGTGGCCGCCGGCCGCAACGCTCGAGCCGATCCGCTCCGCCTTCCCGCACCTGAAGATCCTCGCCCGCGCCTATGACCGCGTCCACCTGCTCGACCTCCTCAAGACCGATGTCGACGGGGCGGTGCGCGAGGTGTTCGACGGCTCGGTCGCGCTCGGCCGCGAGGCGCTGGCGCTGCTCGGCACCCCGCCCGAGACGATCGTCGCGATCGAAAGCGAGTACCGCCGCCGCGACAGCGAGCGGCTGCAGGCGCAGCTGGCGAGCGGCGACAACTTCTCGGGCAAGGAGAAATTGTTCCGCCCTGGCGTCACCTTCGTCCCCGACGCGCTCGGCGAAATCCCGTTCCAACTGTGAGCCGAGCCGCCTAAGGGTTGACGGACACGACAACCGGGGAGTCGCCAGCGATGCAGAGCACCGAAATCCGCCTCAAGAGCCGCCCGGAGGGGGTGCCGACGGCCGCCAACTTCAACGTCGCCACCGTCGACCTGCCCGCACCGGGCGAGGGCCAGGTCCTCGTCCGCAACCGCTTCATGTCGGTCGATCCCTATATGCGCGGGCGGATGTACGACCGGCCGAGCTATGTCCCGCCGTTCCAGATCGGCGAGGCGCTGCAGGGCCACGCCGTCGGCGAAGTCGTCGAGTCGCACGCCGAAGGGTTCGCGCCGGGCGACCTCGTCAGCTCGATGTTCGGCTGGCGCGAAGCCTATGTCGTCGCGCCCGAGGCGTTCGCGCAGGCCCCCGCGCTGTTCAGCAAGCTGCCGCACATCCCCGGCGTATCGCCGTCGGCCTTCCTCGGCGTGCTCGGGATGCCGGGGCTGACGGCGTACGTCGGCCTGCTCGAGATCGGCCAGCCGAAGGAAGGCGAGACGGTGTTCGTCAGCGGCGGCGCGGGTGCGGTCGGCAGCCTCGTCGCGCAGATCGCCAAGATCAAGGGCTGCACCGTCGTCGCCTCGGCCGGCACCGACGAGAAGTGCGCGTGGCTGCGCTCGGCCGGGGTCGACCATGCGATCAACTACAAGGCCGGCGACCTGCTCGGCCAGGTCCAGGCGGCCGCGCCAAAGGGCATCGACGTCTATTTCGACAATGTCGGCGGCGAGCACCTCGAGGTGGCGATCGAGACGGCGCGCGTCGGTGCGCGCTTCGCCGAATGCGGCATGATCGCCCAGTACAACGCGACCGATCCCGTCCCGGGGCCGCGCAACATGATTCAGATCGTCGGCAAGAGCCTGAAGATTCAGGGCTTCATCGTCTACAACTACGCCCACCTGCAGCCGCAGTTCACGGCCGACGTCGGCCGCTGGATCGGGGAGGGGCGGATCAAGTGGAAGGAGACGGTCAAGGACGGCATCGCCAGCGCGCCCGCCGCCTTCGCCGGCCTGTTCGACGGCTCGAACACCGGGAAGATGGTGGTGAAGCTCTAGCTGAGCGCCGTCCGCACCGCGCCGCCGCTGCCGGTCGCGACGAACTTCGCCGGCGGTTCCGTGTCGCCGGTGTCGTTGGGGACGAGGTCGGCATGGCTGGCGCGGAGCGTCGCGATCGCTTCCTCGTCGCGCTGCTCGAGCCCGATGAAGCGGTTCTCCGCCGCCTCGAGCGCACGGATGATCTCGTCCAGCTTCGCCTGCAGCGCCGCGCCCTCGCGGTTCTGCGTGTTCTGGATCAGGAACACCATCAGGAAGGTGACGATGGTGGTCCCGGTGTTGATGACCAGCTGCCACGTGTCGGAATAATGGAACATCGGCCCCGTCGCCGCCCAGACGACGACGAGGATGCAGCAGACGACGAAGGTGAACGGCCGCCCGGTGGCATGGGCGACGGCGTTGGCGGCGCGGGCGAAGACGTGGGTCATGGCAACTCTCCCGCTGCGGCAACGCGCCGCGGACGGGAATGTTGCGAGGGTGTTCCGGTCCCGCGGAGCGGCCCCCTCCGGCGCTTCGCGCCACCTCCCCCCGAGGGGGAGGAGCTCAGATCCTCTCCCTTGGGGGGAGGTGGCACGCCGCAGGCGTGACGGAGGGGGCGCGATGGTCCTAGCGAAGGCAGGGGAAAATCCGCCTCACCCGTAGTGGGCCAGCCGCAGCCCCGGCCGCGGCCAGCGGCAGCGGGCGAGCTTGCCCGTCGTCGACAGGCACACCCAGGCGTCCATCATGTCGGTGCCGCCGAAGGCGATGTTGGTCGTGAGCAGGTCGGGGAAGGCGAAGTCTTCTTGGCGTCCCGTCGCGGGATCGACCGAGCAGATGCCCGGCCGCTCGACGAGCGTCGCCACCGCGATGCGCCCGTCCGCCTCGACCGCCAGACTGTCGAGCAGCGTGTAGCCGGGGAAGCTCGTCACCACCCGGCCCGGCAGCGCCGGCAGCGGCGACGGCGCGACCGTCCCCGGCCCGGTGATGTCGAAGGCGAGGAGCAGCCGCGCCTGGGTGCAGGCGGCGTAAACCGTGTTCCCGTCCGGCGACAGGCCGACGCCGTTCATGTTCGGCCCGTGCACCGCGCAGACGACGCCGCTGCCGTCCGCGCGGCCGTAGTAGAGCCCGCCGGCGTCGGTCGAGCGCGCGCGGTGCTTGCCGAGGTCGGTAAACCAGAAGCCGCCTTCTCCGTCGAAGACGATGTCGTTCGGCCCCGACAGCGGGTGGCCGTCGACCGCCTCGTACAGCCGCTCGACCTTGCCCGTCGCCAGGTCGATCCGCTCGATGCGGCCGCCGCTGTAATCCTCCGGCGCGTTGCCGGGGATCAGCATCCCCTGCATCTCGCCCCACTCGAACCCGCCATTGTTGCAGCAGTAGAGCGCGCCATCGGGGCCGAGCGCGAGCCCGTTCGGCCCACCGCCGGGCGTCGCGATCACCTCCTTGCGGCCGTCGGGCAGGACGCGGGTGATGCGCCCCGCTTGGATCTCGACGACGACGACGCTGCCGTCCTCGAACCACACCGGGCCTTCGGGGAAGGCGAGGCACTCGGCGACGATGGTGTGCGGGTGCATGGACGTCCTCCCTGGGGGTCTTTGCCGGTCACTATGCACCAGTTTCGGGGCGGAGGCGAAGTCGGCGCACCCCGCAAACGCGCGCTGCTTTGAACCGGAGTGGCGGCGATTGCGCTGTCCTACGCGGCGACACCGCGCTATAGCTCGATTCACGATTCGTTCGCGGGAGGCGGGGTGGAGATCGGGGTTGCAGCGGCGGTCGCGGGGGCGCTGATGCTGGCGCTCGGCTGGCTGCTGTGGGGCCGGCCGCTCGGTGCCGTGCAGGCGGAGGCGACCGCGGCGCGTGCCGACGCGGCGGCGGCGCGGAGCGAGGCGGACGCCGCGCGGGAGGCGGCGGTCGAGCTGCGCGTCGCGGTGCGCGGCCATGCCGTCGAAGTCGCCGCCAAGCAGGACCGGCTGGTGGAACTCCAGGGGGTCGAGGCCGAGCGCGACCGGCTCGCGGCCGAGCTTGCCGCGCTGAAGGCGACACAGGCCGAGCGCGACGCGGCGCACGCGCGCCAGCTCGCCGACCTCCACACCGCCTTCGCCGAGCTGGCGGCGAAGGCGCTCGACGGGGCGCAGACGGTGTTCGCCGAACGCGCCGAGCAGGTCCTCGCGCGCCACCGCGAAGCGGCCGGTGCGGGGCTGGAGGCGAATCGGACGGCGATGGCCGAGCTGATCGCGCCGATGCGCGAAACCCTCAGCGCTTATCAGGCTCGCCTCGACGACATCGAGAAGGTGCGGGCCGAAGGCTATGGCGCGCTCAACACGCTGCTCGACCAGGTCGCCAAGGGGCAGGAGCGCGTCACCGGCGCGACCGCGCGGCTGGAGACGGTGCTGCGCTCGTCGGGCAAGGCGGCGGGGCGCTGGGGCGAGGAGCAGTGCCGCAACGTCCTCGAACTCGCCGGGCTGGTCGAGGGCGTCGACTTCGTCGCCCAGACCGCCGACGGCAGCGACGACAGCCGCCGCCCCGACTTCGTCGTCACCCTGCCCGGCGAGCGGCGGCTGGTGATCGACGTCAAGTGCTCGGTCGACGCCTACATGGCTGCGGCGAGCGCCGACGATGGCGACGAGCGCGCCCGTCACCTTGCCGCGCACGCCAGGGCGATCCGCGCCCACGCCACCGGCCTTGCCGCCAAGGCCTATGAGAAGACGGTCGGCGGCGCGGTCGACTTCGTCGTGCTGTTCGTGCCGGGCGAGAACTTCCTCGCCGCCGCCTTCGAGCAGGACCGGGCGCTGTTGAACGACTTCATGGCACGGCGGCTGGTGCTTGCCGGGCCGATCAACCTGATCGCCGTCGCCCGCACCGTGGCGGCGATGCGCGACCAGGCGCGGCTGGCGAAGCAGGCGGCCGAGATCGCCAAGCTGGGGCGCGACCTGTACGATTCGATCCGCATCATGGGCGACAACTTCGCCGCGGTGCAGAAGGGGCTGACCGGCGCCGTCGGCAGCTGGAACAAGCTCGTCGCCCAGGTCGACAGCCGCGTCGTCGGCCGCGCCCGCCGCTTCGAGGCGCTGGGCGCGACCACCGGGCTCGAGCCGATCGGCGAGATGAAGCTGGTCGAGGCGCTGCCGCTGCTGCCGGCGAATCTGGAGGGGGGGGCGGCGTTGGCGGCCGAATAACCGGGGTTTCGTGCGAAGAATGCGATGTTACGCGCGCCGGAGCCGGAGCCGAGACCGCAGGCGGAACGGGCGGTCAGCGCTCGATCAGCGTCCGCACCTCGTCGCCGGCATAGGCCTTGACGCTCGCCGCGACGACGGCGGCACCGGCGATCGCGGCGTTGAACGCGGCCATGTGCGGCGTCGCGAAGTGCGCCGCCAGCGCCGCCTCGTCGGCCCACCGCTCGGTCAGGCGCAGCGTCGCCGGCTCGCCCAGGTCCTGCGCGAAGGCATAGTCGAGGCAGCCGGGTTCGGCCGCGGTCGCCTTCACCATCGCCGTCGCCGCCGCGCGCAGCCGCTCGACCTCGGCGACGTCGCGCAGCCGGATCCAACCTTGGACAAGGATCATGCCTGCCGCCTCCTGCTTGGTGCCCACGGCCGGACTCGAACCGGCATGGCCTTGCGGCCGAAGGATTTTAAGTCCCTTGCGTCTACCGGTTCCGCCACGTGGGCCGGTATGTCCGTTCTACGCGACGTTGAGCCGCTCGCGTAAGTCCTTACCGGGCTTGAAGTACGGAACGCGCTTGGCGTCGACGCGGACCGCCGTCCCGGTGCGCGGGTTGCGACCCGTTCGCGCCCCGCGCTCGCGCGTGGACAAGGCGCCGAAGCCGCGCAATTCGACGCGGCGGCCCTCGACGAGCGCGGTCGTGATCGCATCGAAGATGGTCGCGACGACGCGTTCGACGTCGCGCTGCGTCAGGTGCGGGTTCGCCGCCGCCAACGCCGCCACCAGTTCCGAACGGATCATCGCCGTACGTTTCCCTTTCCCCGCTCGCGCCCCATCGTCCCCCGACGCCGACGCGACGCCGCCGAAATAAGCGACGCCAGCAAGTTCTTGACCACGACGCGCAGCAAAACGCCAGTCTAAACTTGCACGGGACTATCGGCGCGCGACGATTTCGGTTAGTCTTGCACTCTGACCGCGGCGCGCAGGCCGTGCCACCGCACGGAGAACGGTGCCCCCCTTTCCCTGGACTGACGCGATCATCGTCCTGGCGTTGATCGGCCTCAACGGCTTTCTCAGCATGGCCGAGCTCGCCGTGGTATCGGCACGCCGTCCGCGTCTGCGCGGGCTGGCGGCGGCTGGCAACCGCGGCGCGGCGACGGCGCTGGCGCTCGCCGAGCGGCCCGCGCGGTTCCTGTCATCGGCGCAGGCCGGCATCACGCTCGTCTCGATCCTGAACGGCGCTTTCTCCGGCTCGAGCCTTGCCGGCCCCGTGGCCCAGCGGCTCGCCGCGTGGGGCGTGTCCGTCACACAGGCCCACGACCTCGGCTTCGGCATTGTCATCGTCGCCACGACCTATGTCTCGCTCATCGCCGGCGAACTGGTGCCCAAGCAGTTCGCGCTGCGCTCGCCGGAACCGATCGCCTGCGCCGTCGCTCCGGCGATGCTGTGGCTGACGCGGCTGGCGTCGCCGTTCGCCTGGGTACTCGACCGTTCGAGCGCGCTCGTCTTCCGGCTGCTCGGCCAGGCGCGCGACGCCAGCCACAGCGTAACCGAGGAGGAGCTGCGCTCGGTCGTCGCCGAGGCGGAGACGGCCGGCGTCATCGAGGAGAGCGAACGGCAGATGATCAGCGGTATCATGCGGCTGGCCGACCGACCGGTGCGCGGGGTGATGACGCCGCGGAACCGCATCGATTGGCTCGACGCGGACGCCAGCGAGGTCGAGATCCGCGCCCACCTCGCTGCGACGCCGCACACCCGCCTGCCGGTCGCCGCGGGTTCGGTCGACGACATCGTCGGCGTCGTGCAGGCGCGCGATGTCGTCACCGCGCTGATCGATGGGACGCCGCTCGACCTGCGCGCGCTGGCGCGGCCCGCCCCCGTCATCCCCGACCTGCTCGATGCGATGGACGCGCTGGCGACGCTGCGCGACGCGGCGATCCCGATCGCCCTCGTCCACGACGAGTATGGTCACTTCGAAGGCATCGTCACGCCCGCCGACCTGCTCGCCGCGATCGCCGGCGAGTTCCGCTCCGACCTCGACGCCGGCAGCGACCCGCCCGCGGTCGAGCGCGCCGACGGGTCGTGGCTGCTGTCGGGATCGCTGCCGGCCGACGAAATGGCCGAGCGGCTCGGGCTCGACCTGCCGGCGGCGCGCGACTACCAGACCGTCGCCGGCTTCGTCCTAGACGTGCTCCGCCACCTGCCCGAGACCGGCGAGGTGTTCGACAGCGACGGGTGGCGGTTCGAGGTCGTCGATATGGATGGGCACAAGATCGACAAGATCCTGGCCTCCTGCCTGGCCGAGGCCGACTAGCGCCCGCGGTACGCGGGCACACCCTGGTCGGGCAGCCAGACGCCGGCGGGCGGGGGGCCGCTCTGCCAGAACACGTCGATCGGGATGCCGCCGCGCGGGTACCAGAAGCCGCCGATCCGCAGCCACTTCGGGTTCATTTCGGCGACCAGGCGCTGGCCGATGCCGACGGTGCAGTCCTCGTGGAAGGCGGCATGGTTGCGGAAGCTGCCGAGGAACAGCTTGAGCGATTTCGATTCGACGATGCGCTCGGCGGGGACATAGTCGATGACGAGATGGGCGAAATCGGGCTGGCCGGTGACCGGGCACAATGAGGTGAACTCGGGCACGGCGAAGCGGACCAGATAGTCGGTCCCGACGCGCGGGTTGGGCGGGTAGTCGAGCACGGCCTCGGCCGGGGTCGCGGGGAGCGGCGCGGCGCGGCCGAGCGCGGTCGGGGCATATTCGGTCATCGCCGTCGACCTAACGGCAAATCCACCCCTGACAAGGGGCTGCCCCGCCGCTATCACGACCGCCGAGACGATCCTGGGAGAGACGCGATGACCCCGCTGGTGACGACCGAATGGCTCGCAGCCGAGCTTGGCGCCAACGACCTCAGGATCGTTGATGCGACGCTGTTCCTCGACGGTGACGGTCGCGATGCGCGCGCCGAGTTCGAAGCGGCGCACGTGCCGGGCGCGGTCTTCCTCGACCTCGACGAGCTCGCCGATACAACGTCGCCGCTGCCCAATATGCTGCCCAGCCCGGAGAAGTTCGCGAGCCGGATGCAGGCGCTCGGTCTCGGCGACGGCAGCCGCATCGTCGTCTACGACAACTCGCCGCTGCACTCGGCGGCGCGGGCGTGGTGGATGCTGAACCTGTTCGGCGCGCATCAGGTGGCGCTGCTCGACGGCGGCTTCGCCAAGTGGCAGGCGGAGGGGCGCGCGACCGAATCGGGCAAGCCCGTTGTCCGCCACCGCCACTTCACCGTCTGGGCCGATACCAAGCCTGTCCGGACGATGGCGCAGATGAATGAGAATCTGCGATCGAAGGCGGAGCAGGTGGTCGACGCGCGCTCGGCCGGGCGCTTCGCCGGGACCGAGCCCGAGCCGCACGCAGGGCTGCGCGCCGGCCATATGCCCGGAGCGAAGAACCTGCCGCAGACGGCCCTGTTCAACGCCGACGGGACGTGGAAGGCGGGTGTCGAGCTGAAGGCGGCGTTTGATGCTGCCGGGGTCGACCTCCACAAGCCGATCGTCACCACCTGCGGCAGCGGCATCACCGCCGCCGTCGTCGCCTTTGGCGCGCATCTGCTCGGGGCGAAGGACGTGGCGCTGTACGACGGCAGCTGGGCCGAATGGGGCGCCTCCCCGACCGCGCCGGTGGTCACCGGGGCGGCGTGAGCGGGACCACCGGCCGCGACACCCGCCTCGTCGAAACCGGCCGGCTCGACGCCTGGACGCGCGGGCCGGGGATGGACGCGGGCATCGTCAACCCGCCGGTTTGGCACGCCTCGACCATCCTGTTCGACAGCCTCGCCGCGCTCGACGAGGCGCGGCGGCAACCCGATCAGGGGCTGTTCTACGGCCGGCGGGGGACGCCGACGCAGTGGGCGCTCGAGGCGGCGCTGACCGAACTCGAGCCGGGGGCGGCCGGGACCAAGCTGTACCCCAGCGGCGTCGCGGCGGTGGCGGCGGCGCTGCTGACGGTGGTGCGCGCCGGCGACCATGTGCTGATGGTTGACACCGCCTATGAGCCGAGCCGCGCCTTTGCCGACCGCTTCCTGAAGCCGCTCGGCATCGCCACCACCTTTTACCCGCCGACCGCCGACGTGACGCCCCTGCTGCGGCCCGAGACACGGGCGATCCTGCTCGAGTCGCCCGGTTCGCTCAGCTTCGAGGTGCAGGACGTGCCGGCGATCGTCGCCGTGGCGCGCCAACGCAACATCGCGACGATCATGGACAACACCTGGGCGACGCCGCAGCTGTTTCCGGCAATCGGGCACGGCGTCGACTTCAGCGTGCAGGCGCTGACCAAATACACCGGCGGGCATAGCGACCTGATGATGGGGTCGGTGACGACGACGGCGAAGTGGTGGGGGCGGCTGAAGACCAAGTCGTACCTGCTCGGCTACTGCGTCGGGCCCGACGACGCCTATCTGGCGCTGCGCGGCCTGCGCACCCTGGGCCTTCGCCTCGACCGGCAGGGGGCGAGCGCGCTCACCGTCGCCGAGTGGCTGCGGGGGCACCCGGCGGTGGCGCGGGTGCTGCACCCGGCGCTTCCCGACGACCCCGGCCATGCGCTGTGGCAGCGTGACTTCACCGGCACGTCGGGGTTGTTCGCCTTCGTCCTCAAGCGCGGTGCGCGGCGGCATACGGCGGCGCTGATCGACGACCTGGCGCATTTCGGCATCGGCTTCTCCTGGGGCGGGTACGAGAGCCTGATCCTGCCGGTCGAACTCGACGGCATCCGTACCGCCACCAGCCCCGACGCGGGGGGGCAGATCATCCGGCTGTCAATCGGGCTTGAGGATCCAGCCGATCTGATCGCCGACCTCGCGGCCGGGCTCGACCGCTACGAGGCGCAGTTCTGAAGCGGGCGGCGGTGGTCGCCGGTGGGGTTGGAGCCGTCAGCCTCGCCCTCGCGTGGCCGGGGATCGCGCTCTACGACACGATGCGGCAGGCGGAACAGCTGAGCGGGCACGCGCTCGACGACTGGCACCCGCCGGTCATGGCACGGCTGTGGGGCTTGTTCCCGGCGCGGTTGGGAACGGCACCGCTGTTCGCGCTGCAGACCGCCGCCTTCTATGCCGGCCTGGCACTCGTCTTCGCCGCGCTGCCGCGGCTGCGGCCCGGCGTGGCGGCTTTGGCGGCGGTGGCGCTGGTCATCCCGGCCGACTGGCAGAGCGTGGTTGTCAAGGACGCGCAGATGGTCGCGGCGCTGACGCTGGCGACGGGGGCCGTTGCCTGGTTCCACCTGCGCGGTCGCCCGCTGCCGCGCGGGGCAGTGGCCGGGGTGGTGGCATTGCTCGGCTACGCGCTGCTCGTCCGGGCCAATGCGGCGTTCGGGGTCGTACCCTTGGCGCTGGCGTGGGGCGGGTGGCTGGGCGCGACAGGCCTGATCCGGCGAGCGGCGCTGGCGGTCGGCGGCGTCTTGGCCGTGCTGGCAGTCAGTCCCGTCGTCAACCACCACCTGCTCGGCGCGGGCGCGTCGCACGTCGAGCGGGTGCTGCCGGTGTTCGATCTCGCTGGAATCGCTCACTTCGGCGGGGCGCTGCCGCCGCGGATCAATCGGTCGGCGTGGGCAGAGGTCGAGCGGCGGCGGTGCTATTCGCCCTATTTGTGGGACGCGCTCGGCGACGACAGTCGCTGCGGCTTCGTCGCGTCGGCGCTCGGGCTGCAGGGGGCGAACGGCGACGGGCTGATCGGCGAGTGGATCCGCACAGTCGTCGCCAACCCCGTGCCCTACGGCCGCCACCGCCTCGCGCACCTCAACGCGACGCTGCGCTGGATCGTCCCCTTCGGCCAGCCGAACGCCGGCGCGCCGCCGGATTCGCAGCCGAATACACGGGGGTTGGGCGGCGGCGGGACGTGGCGGACGCGGGCGCCGGCGTGGGTCGCGCGGGCGCTCGCGGCGACGCCCTTCGGCTGGCCGGCGGTGTGGTGGGCGGCGAGCCTCGGGTTCGGCTGGGCGGTCGCCGGGGCGGCGCGGTCGCCGGGGCGTGACCTGGCGCTCGGCCTGCTGATCTCGGCGAGCGCCATGACCCTCGGTTTCGCCGTCGTGTCGATTGCCTCTGATCTGCGGTACCATTTGTGGAGCATGGTGGCGACCACGCTGGCGCTCCTCGTCGTGCGCGCAACCGTGACCATCCCCCGGATGCGGCTGGTCACGGCGGCGGGCGCGGTTGCCATCGTCGCGGCGGCGGGCCTAATCGCGCGCATCGTGCTGCCGGCGGGAGGATGGGGATGACCTTCGACGAGTATAGCGACCTCGACGCGACGGCCTTGGCCGCCCTCGTCGCCGCCCGCGCGGTGACGCCGGCCGAGCTGCTCGACACCGCGATCGCGGCGACGGAAGCCGCCAACCCGGCGCTCAACTTCATCGCCCAGCCGCTTCACAACCGCGCCCGCCGCCGCGCCGCGCAGCCCTTCGCCGGCCCGTTCGGCGGCGTGCCGTTCCTGGTCAAGGACCTCCACCTGCACATCGCCGGCGAACGCTCGGGCGAGGGCAGCCGGCTGTGGGACGGCTACGTCGCCGACCACGACTCGACGCTGTTCGAGCGCTTCGAGGCGGCCGGCTTCAACACCTTCGGCAAGACGACGACGCCCGAGTTCGGCCTGACCGTCACCACCGAAAGCCGCGCTTACGGCTTGACCCGCAACCCGTGGAACCCCGACCGCAGCGCCGGCGGGTCGAGCGGCGGTGCGGCGGCGGCGGTCGCGGCGCGCGTCGTTCCCGCCGCCCATGCCTCGGACGGCGGCGGCTCGATCCGCTGCCCGGCCGCCGCCTGCGGCCTGTTCGGGCTGAAGCCGTCGCGCGGCCGGGTTCCCGTCGGCCCGCGGGCGACCGAGGGCTGGTTCGGCCTGACGGTCAACCACGTCGTCACGCGCTCGGTGCGCGATTCGGCGGCGATCCTCGACTGCATCCACGGCGCCGAGGCCGGCAGCCGCTACGTCGCGCCGCCGCCGCCGCGCCCGTTCCTGGCCATGACCGAACGCCCGGGACCGCGGCTGCGCGTCGCGCTGATGCTCGAGCCGATCACCGGCGTGCCCGTCGACCCGCAGGTCGCCGCCGCCACCCGCGACGCCGCGCGCCTGCTTGAAACGCTCGGCCACCATGTCGAGGAAGCGTCGCCAAGCCTCGACGCCGCGGCGCTGAACGCCGGCATGACCGCCACCGTCGGCGCGAGCACCGCCCACGAGGTCGCGCGGCGGCTGCAGGAACTCGGCCGCGACGACGCCGGCGACGACATCGAGCCGGTGCCCCAGATGTGGGTCCACATCGGCAAAAGGACGACCGCGGTCGAGCTCGCCGCCGCCAACTTCGCCTTCCAGACGGCGGCGATCGCGCTCGCAACCTTCATGGAGCGGTTCGACGTCATCCTGTCGCCGGTCTTCGCCCAGCCGGTGATCGGTCTCGGCCGCATCGACCTGTCGCCCACCGACATCGCCCGATGGACGGCGGCAATCACCGGCTACAGCCCGTTCACCGCGCTCGCCAACTGGACGGGCGTGCCGGCGATGTCGCTGCCGCTCGCGCACGACGCCGACGGGCTGCCGATCGGGATCATGGTCACGGGCCGCTACGGCGCCGAGCCGCTGCTGTTCCAGCTGGCTGCCGAGGTCGAGGCTGCGGCCCCGTGGGCCGGGCGCCGGCCGGCTCGTGTTGCGCTGCGGCAAACGAACGGTTGACCGCCGGCGAGTCGTTTCGGCATAGCGACGGAGCGGGGGGACCGTTCGAACGAGGGACAGCGTCATGCGCCTAATCGTTGTCGCTGCCCTCTTGGCGCTCGCCGCCTGTGCCAAGAAGGACGACGGCCACGGCGCGCCGCCGCCGGGGGCGCCGGGCGGCCCGCCGCCGGAAGTCACCGTCGCTCACCCGCTGGTCCAGCCGATCGTCGACTGGGACGACTATACCGGCCGGTTCGAAGCGATCGATTCGGTCGACGTGCGGCCGCGCGTGTCGGGCTATCTCCAGTCCTTGAACTTCCGCGACGGGCAATTCGTCCGCAAGGGCCAGCTGCTGATGACGATCGACCCGCGGCCGTTCGAGGCCCTGCTGGCGCAGGCCAAGGCCGACGAGGCGCGCTACGTCGCCGCCGCCGCCGTCGCCAGGACGGCGTTCGACCGCGAGAAGAAGCTCCTCGACCTGAAGGCGGTCAGCCAGGAGGAATTTGACAACGCCGAGGCGACGCTGCGGCAGGCGGTGGCGCAGGTCGGCTCGGCGCGCGCCAACACGCGGGCGAAGGCCTTGGATGTCGAGTTCACCCGCGTCACCGCGCCGGCCGCCGGCCGCGCCTCGGACCGCAAGGTGTCGGTCGGCAACTACGTCACGAGCGGGCAGACGGCGCTGACGTCGATCGTCTCCTTGAACCCGATCCACTTCGTCTTCACCGGATCGGAGGCGGTCTACCTCAAGTACGCGCGCGCCAACCGCGCCGGCACGCGGCCGTCGTCGCGCGTCGCCGCCAACCCGGTCGACATCCGCCTGGCCGACGAGACCGACTATCGCTGGCACGGGCGGATGGACTTCGTCGACAACGCCATCGACCTCGGCTCCGGGACGATTCGCGGCCGCGCCATCGTCCGCAACCCCGACGGCATCCTGACGCCGGGGATGTTCGGCCATATGCGCCTGCTCGGCTCGGGCGCGTACCAAGGCCTGCTGGTGCCGGAGGACGCGATCGTCACCGATCAGACGCGCAAGACGGTGCTCGTCGTCGGCCCCGACGGCAAGGTCGCGGCGAAGGTTCTCGAACTCGGGCCGATCGTCAACGGCCTGCGCGCCGTTCGCGGCGGGCTGTCGGCGAGCGACAACGTCATCATCGCCGGCGTCCAGCGTGCCCACCCTGGCGCACCGGTGAAGACCGTCGCCGGCCGGATCGTCGCGCCCGACCCCGGCTCGGCCCCGACGATGCCGACCTACGTCGAGCCGCCGGCGACGGTGGCGACCCCGGCGTCGGCGGTCCGCTGAGGTGCGCTTCTCGCGCTTCTTCATCGACCGGCCGATCTTCGCCGGCGTCATCTCGATCCTGATCGTCCTGATCGGGATCTTCGCCTATCCGTCGCTGCCGGTCGCGCAGTATCCGGAGATCGCGCCGCCGACGATCGCCGTCACGGCGAGCTATCCCGGCGCCTCGGCCGAGGTGCTCGGCGACACCGTCGCCGCGCCGCTCGAGCAGGAGATCAACGGCGTCGAGAATATGCTCTACATCACCTCGTCGTCGACCGGGAACGGCCAGGTGACGATCAACGTGGTGTTCAAGCTCGGCACCAACCTCGATACCGCGCAGGTCCTCGTCCAGAACCGCGTCCAGTCGGCCTTGCCGCGCCTGCCGCAGGAGGTGCAGCAGCTCGGCGTCCAGACGCGCAAGAACACGCCCGATATCCTGATGGCGGTGTTCCTGCTGTCGCCCGACAAGAGCCACGACGTCCAGTACCTGTCGAACTATGCGACGATCCAGATCCGCGACCGGCTGCTGCGCCTGCAGGGCATCGGCGGCATCAACGTCTTCGGCGTGCGCGACTATGCGATGCGCATCTGGATCGACCCCGAGAAGGCGGCGCAGCGCAACTTGAACGCCAGCGAGATCGTCGCCGCGCTGCGCGCCCAGAACGTCCAGGTCGCCGCCGGCAGCGTCGGCGCGCCGCCCTTCGCCCGCGGCGGGTCGGGCTTCGAGCTGTCGGTGCAGACGCAGGGGCGGCTGACGACGCCCGAACAGTTCGGCGACGTCGTCATCAAGGCCGACGCGAACGGCGCGCTGACTCGCGTCCGCGACGTCGCGCGGATCGAGGTCGGGGCGCAGGACTATGGCACCAGCGCCTATGTCAACGGCGACCAGGGCATCGGGCTGGGCATCACCCAGCTGCCGGGATCGAACGCGCTGGCGACGGCGGCCGAGATCATCAAGACGATGGAGGCAGCGAAGAAGGACTTCCCGCCCGGCGTCACCTATTCGATTCCCTACAACCCGACGACCTATGTCCAGCAGTCGATCGACAGCGTCCAGCAGACGCTGTTCGAAGCGGTCGGCCTCGTCGTTCTGGTGGTGCTCGTCTTCCTGCAGAGCTGGCGCGCGGCGCTGATCCCGGTCTTGGCGATTCCCGTATCGCTGATCGGCACCTTCGCGGTGATGGCGGCGTTCGGCTATTCGCTCAACAACCTGTCACTGTTCGGGCTGGTGCTGGCGATCGGTATCGTCGTCGACGACGCGATCGTCGTCGTCGAGAACGTCGAACGCGAGCTCCGCAACGGCCTCAGCCCCCACGACGCCGCCTTCCGGACGATGGACGAGGTCGGCGGCGCCCTCGTCGCCATCGCGCTGACCTTGTGCGCGGTGTTCGTGCCGACGGCGTTCATCAGCGGCATCTCGGGGCAGTTCTACAAGCAGTTCGCGCTGACAATCTCCGCCGCGACGCTGCTGTCGTGCCTCGTCTCGCTGACGCTGTCGCCGGCGCTCGCGGCGCTGCTGCTGAAGCCGTACGAGGAGCACCACAGCACGCCGCACGGGCCGTTCGCCTTCGTCCAGCGGGCGGCGAACGGCTTCAACCGCGGCTTCGACTGGCTGAGCGACCGCTACGGGCGGCTGACGAGCCGGACCGTGCGGCTGGTCGGCATCGTCCTCGTCGCCTATGTCTGCCTGCTCGGGCTCGCGGCGTGGCGCTTCTCGGCGACGCCGACGGGGTTCATCCCGGCGCAGGACCAGGGCTATCTGATCGGCGTCATCCAGATGCCGCCCGGCGCGACGCTCGAGCGGACCGACGCCGTGCTGCGCGACACGGTCAACAAGGCGCTGAAGGTTCCCGGCGTCCACCACGTCGTCAACATCGCCGGGCTCGACGGGGCGAGCTTCTCGAACGCGCCGAATGCGGCGACGATGTTCCTCGCGCTGGACGATTTCGACGTCCGCAAGTCGCACCACCAGACCGGCGATTCGATCCTGGCGGACCTCAGGAAGACGCTCGGCGGCATCGACGCCGCCAACGTGCTCGTCATCGCGCCGCCGCCGGTGCGCGGCATCGGCACGGGCGGCGGCTACAAGATGATGGTCCAGGACCGCGCCAATGCCGGGCCGAAGGCGCTCGAGGCGGCGACCTTCGCGATGATGATGAAGGCCAACGCCACGCCGGGGCTGACGAGCGTGTTCACCTTGTTCAACACCGGCACGCCGCGGCTGTTCGCCGACATCGACCGCGAGAAGGCGCAGCAGCTGGGCGTCAAGCCGTCGGACGTGTTCGACACGCTGTCGATCTATCTCGGCTCGACCTATATCAACGACTTCAACCTGTTCGGCCGCACCTGGCGGGTGACGGCGCAGGCCGACGCGCCGTTCCGCCACCAGCCGGCCGACATCGTCAACCTGAAGACGCGGTCGGCGTCGGGAACGATGGTGCCGATCGGGTCGGTCGCGACGCTGCAGAACGACAGCGGCCCCTACCGCGTCGTCCGCCACAACCTCTACCCCGCGGCCGAGCTGCAGGGCGACACCAAGCCCGGCTTCTCGAGCGGCCAGGCGCTGGCGGCGATGGAGGACCTGGCGGCGAAGACGCTGCCCGCCGGCTTCGGCTATGAATGGACCGAGCTCGCCTACCAGCAGAAGACGCAGGGCAACACGGCGTCGATCGTCTTCGCCCTCGCCGTCGTCTTCGTCTTCCTGCTGCTGGCGGCGCAGTACGAATCGCTGGTGCTGCCGTTCGCCGTCATCCTGATCGTGCCGATGTGCCTGCTGGCGGCGATCATCGGCGTCAACCTGCGCGGCTTCGACAACAACATCCTGACGCAGATCGGCCTTGTCGTGCTCGTCGGCCTGGCGGCGAAGAACGCGATCCTGATCGTCGAGTTCGCCAAGCAGGACGAGGAGCGCGGCGAAGACCGCTGGGCGGCGGCCGAGCACGCGGCGCGGACCCGGCTGCGGCCGATCCTGATGACCTCGTTCGCCTTCATCCTGGGCGTCGTGCCCTTGGTCTTCGCCGTCGGCCCGGGGCAGGAGATGCGGCAGGCACTCGGCACGGCGGTGTTCTTCGGCATGATCGGCGTCACCGTCTTCGGCCTGCTGTTCACGCCGGTGTTCTTCGTCATCGCCAGCTGGGTCAGCTCGAAGCTGCCCTCGGTCCACGTCCGCCGCGAAGCGCCGCCGCCCGACGCGACCAGCCCGGCCCCGGTGGCGGCGGAGTGAGGGGGATGGTCCGCTCCGCCGATGTCATCCCCGCGAAGGCGGGGACCCATCTCCCGACGGCCTGCAGGAGATGGGTCCCCGCTTTCGCGGGGATGACGGCAAAGGGTTTACGCACCCTGCTCCCCCTCGCGCTCGCCGCGTGTGCCGTCGGTCCCAACTACCACCCCGCGCCGACGCCGCCCGCCGCCGCCGGCCGCTTCGCCGGCGCGGCGACGATCGCCGTCTCGTCCGAGGCGCTGCCCGACAAATGGTGGCAGCTGTACGACGACCCGGCGCTCGACGCCCTCGTCACCGAGGCGCTGACCGCCAACACCGACATCCGCGTCGCCACCGCCAACCTGCGCCGGGCGCGGGCGATCCTCAGCGAGACGCGCAGCCAGCGCCTGCCGACGACGTCGATCAGCGGCGGGGCCAACTACGTCAAGAGCAGCAGCTTCAGCGGCAGTTCGAGCACCAGCGGCGCGCTGACCGGCTCGACCGGCGGCAGCAAGGGCGGCGGCGGTGGATCGGGCGGCGGCACTGCCGGCGGCACGGCGACGACGGGGACGACGAGCGTCACCGGCGGCGGCTACGAAGGCCCCTTCTACACCGCCGGACTCGACGTCAGCTACGAGATCGACCTCTACGGCCGGGTCAAGCGCGACATCGAGGCATCGCGCGCCGACGTTGCCGCCCAGGCGGCGCAGCGTGACGCGACGCGGACCAGTGTCGCCGCCGAGACGGCCCGCGCCTATGCCGAGGCGTGCTCGGCCGCGCTCCAGCTCGGCGTTGCGCAGAAGTCGCTCCAGCTCCAGTCGGAAACCTATGACCTGACGCTGCGGCTCGCCGAAGCGGGGCGCGGGACCCCACTCGACACGTCGCGGGCGCGGACGCAGTACGAGCAGGTCCGCGCGACGCTGGCGCCGTTCATCGCCGAGCGGCGCGACGCGCTCGCCCGGCTCGCGGTGCTCACCGGTCGCCCGCCCGAGGACGTACCGCCGGCGGCGGCCGCCTGCACGACGCCGCCGCAGCTGAAGCGTCCGGTTCCGGTCGGCGACGGCACGGCGCTGATCCGCCGCCGCCCCGACGTGCGCCAGGCCGACCGCACCCTGGCGGCGGCGACGGCGCGGATCGGCGTCGCCACCGCCGCGCTCTACCCGCAGGTGTCGCTCGGCGGATCGATCGGCACGTCGGGCATCACGCCGGGGGCGCTGGTGACGCAGCAGGGGCTGCGCTTCAACATCGGCCCGCTGATCAGCTGGACCTTCCCCAACTTCACCGTCGCCCGCGCGCGCATCCGCCAGGCGCAGGCGTCGGGCGAGGCGGCGCTGGCAACGTTCGACGGAACGGTGCTGACGGCGCTGCAGGAGACCGAGACGGCGATCAACGACCTGGCGGGCGAGCTCGACCGGCAGGCGGCGCTGGTCGCCGCGCGCGACTACAGCGCGGAAGCCGCGCGTATCGTCCGGCTGCGCTACGGCGCGGGGGCGGAGAACTTCCTGGCCGTCCTCGACGCCGAACGGACGCTGGCAACCGCCGAGGCGCAGCTCGCCGCCAGCCGGGCGACGCTGGTCGACGATCAGGTGTCGCTGTTCAAGGCGCTCGGCGGCGGCTGGGAAAACGCGCCCAAACCGCGCCAGGTGCGCATAAACTGACAGCCGGCGCGCATCCGTCTTGATCCTTCGGCCGTATGTGGAGCATGGCCAAAGGTAAACGTTCGATCAATGCTCCGACGGTCCTGATCGCGCACCCTTACCCGATCGTCGTCGACGCCCTGGCGACGATCGCCGGGCGTGCCGGCTATACCGTCGTCCGCGCCTCCGACCGCACGGCAGCGGCGCGGGCGCTTGCCCGCCGTCCCGACCTCGCCATCGTCACGCCCGAGCTTGGCGGCGAGGGGGCCGCGACGACCCTTATCCTGGACAGCGAAGGCAGCGGCGACGGCGACGACGGAACGCTGCCGCTGACCGCGCCGGTCGAGCGACTGGCCGAACGGATCGCGGCGGCCGCCGGGCAGCGGCCGGCCGCGTCGCGGACGCTGACCCCGCGCGAGCGTGATGTCGCCCAACTCGTTGCCGCCGGCCAGCGCAACCGGACGATCGCCGACGCGCTCGGGATTTCGGAAGGGACGGTCAAGATGCACCTGCACAACGTCTACGCCAAGCTGGGGCTGGAGAGCCGGACGCAGCTGGCGCTGGCGGCGCGGGGGCTGGGCGCGGCGTAGGCTGCCGACGCCGTCACCGCCGCGGTGACGCCGGCGGGTCGGCGAGGAAGCGTCGGCGCGTCGCCGATGACAATCCCCGCGGGGTCGGGCATTCTCCGCCGCGACTCAAGGGGTGCCTGCCATGATCGAGCTGTACCTGGCGCAAGCCAATCGCGCCGTAGCCCATGTCCGTGAAAAGCTGCCGCGCGGGTCGAGCAATCAGGCGCACAGCACCAAGCTCGCCGGGACCGAGCTGAACAAGGCGCGGGGCGAGGCCTTCGAACTGATCGGGCAGGGAGCCCTGCATACCGGCAAGATGATCGCCAGCACCGCGTTCACCGCCGGTGCCGGGAATTGCGGTGAACAGGTTTACGTGGCGTTCGAGTATCTGAAGAAGCTCGGCGTATCGCCCCTCGACATCTTCGCCTATGGCCCGCACACCGGGCGTGACCATGCGTGGCTCGTCATCGGCCGCCCGGCGGCGGCGGCAACGCGCTATATCGACGACGGCTGGGACGATGCGGTGCTGTGCGATCCGTGGTACGATTTCGTCGGCGGCGCGGTGGCGAACGACGACTTCTACGGCAACGCGCGCTTCATCCTGAAGGAACGCTATACCCGCCGGGTCACGGCCGACTTCTAGGGTCTTGAGGAACGCGGGCGACGGTCGTCAGTCGCCGATCTTCGCCACCGACACGGTCATCGCGATCGCCCGCGCCCCGCCGCCGGTGGTCAGGAAGGCGATGTCGGCGGCATCGCGGCCGGTGGCGATGCGGATCAGGCCGTCGCCGGGGGCCAGCCGCGTCGGGTCGGCGAGCCACCACTGCCCGCCCAGGTAGACCTCCATCACCGCATGGAAGTCGGCGGGCTCCAGCCGCCAGGCATAGGCCCCGACGGCGCGCGCCGGGATGCCCGCGGCGCGGCACAGGGTGATGCCGAGGTGGGTGAAATCGCGGCAGACCCCGGCGCGGTCGACGAAGGTCCGCTCGGCCGTGGTCTCGGCGTTGCTGACGCCGTGGAGATAGTCGATGCTCGCGTGGATCCAGTCGAGGATCGCCGCGACGCGCGCTCCGCCGGGAGCATCGGCGTCGAACTCGCGGGCGACGAAGCGGCCGAAGGTGTCCGACGGGCAGAAGCGGCTGGGCAGCAGATACTCGAGCGTATCGGGCGACAGCTCGTCCCACCGGTGCTGCCGCGCGTCGGCCGGGATCGGCGCGCGCGGCGCGACATCGACCAGCGCGGTGTAGGCGAGATCGACCGCGCCCTCGATCTCGCCGCGCAGCAGGCGGGTCCCGTCGGCGGCGGCGACCGTCGCCAGCCGCGCGCCGTCGCTCAGCGTCAGCGTCTCGGCGACGATCCGCTGGTCGGGGGCGTCGAGGACGTGGACCTTGGCGATCGCCTCGACCGCCGTATCGACGGCGTAGGCGAGGTTGCACTGGGCGAACAGGCGCATCGGGCGACTCGGGGCGGAAGGACGCCGCGACCGGTGCGGCGGCGGCCTCATGCCGCGTGGGCCGCGATCACGCCAGCCCTTGAAAACGCTTGGCTCAGACCGCGCCCATCGCGAACGTCGCCCGCGCCGTGGCGCACAGCGCGCCGTCGGCGCTGACACGGCAGGTGGCGAAGCCCAGCGTCGACCCCGCCTTGTCGGCGAGCGCGGCGATCAGGCCACCGTGGGCGAGGCCGCGCGCGTTGCAGTGCGCCTCGGCGATCCACAGGCCCAGCGCGCCGTCGGCCTCGCGGAACCACAGCGGCTCCCACGGTGTGGTCAGCGGGCTGCTGCGGGTGTGGCGGACGAAGCCGTCGGGAACGTCGGTCATGGCCGCAGACCATAGCCGCCGCCGCCGGGCGTGGCGACGACGAAGGCGTCGCCGGCGGCGAGTTCGACCGTCGCCCGCGCACCGACCGGCTCGACGTGCCCGCCGGCGCGCTCGACGTGGTTCGCGCCCGCCGCGCCGTCGCTGCCGCCGGCGAGGCCGAAGGGCGGCACGCGGCGGCGGTTGGACAGGATCGATACCGTCGCGTCGCTCCGGAAGCGCAGCCGGCGGACGACCCCGTCGCCGCCGCGCCACTGGCCCTCGCCGCCCGATCCGGCGCGGACGGCGAAATCCTCGACCAGCACGGGGAAGCGGCTCTCGAAGACTTCGGGATCGGTGAGGCGGCTGTTGGTCATGTGCGTCTGGACGGCGCTCGCTCCGGCGAAGCCCGTCCCGGCCCCGGCACCGCCGGCGATCGTCTCGTAATACTGCCAGTCGGAAGCGCCGAACGTCAGGTTGTTCATCGTGCCCTGCGCGGCCGCGACGACGCCCAATGCGCCGAACACCGCGTCGGTGACGACCTGGCTGACCTCGACATTGCCGGCGACGACCGCTGCCGGCGGCACGGGATCGAGCATCGATCCCGGCGGGATGAGGAGGCGGATCGCGCGCATACAGCCGTCGTTCAGCGGGATGTCGTCGGCGATCAGGCAGCGGAAGGCGTAGAGCACGGCGGCGCGGACGACGCTGCGCGGCGCGTTGAAGTTCGACACCTGCTGGCCGCTGGTGCCGGTGAAATCGACCGTCGCCGTGCCGTCCGCCCGGTCGACCACCACCGCCACCCGCACCACCGCGCCGTCGTCGAGGGCGTAGGCGAAGTGGCCCCCGTCGAGCCGCCGGATCGCCTGGCGCACGGCGGCTTCGGCATTGGCCTGGACGTGCGCCATGTACGCCGCGACCGTCGCCGTGCCGTGCTCGGCGCACAGGGCGCGGAGGCCGTCGGCGCCGCGGACGCAGGCGGCGACCTGCGCCTTCAGGTCGCCGATATTGCGATCCGGATCGCGTGCCGGCCAGCGGCCGCTCGCCAGCAGGGCGCGCGTCTCCGCTTCAAGGAAGCGGCCGCCGGCGACGAGCAGCACGTCGTCGATCAGAACCCCCTCCTCGGCGATGGTGCGGCTGCCGGCGGGCATCGAGCCGGGGGTGATGCCGCCGATATCGGCGTGGTGGCCGCGCGCGGCGACGAAGAAGCGGCGCTCTCCCTCGACGAACACCGGCATGATGACGGTGATGTCGGGCAGGTGCGTGCCGCCGTTGTACGGGGCGTTGAGCATCACCGCGTCGCCGTCGGCGAGCGTGTCGCCGCGCGCGCGGAGGACGGCAGCGACGCTCTCGCCCATCGAGCCGAGATGGACCGGAATATGCGGCGCGTTCGCCACCAACGCGCCCTCGCCGTCGAACAGCGCGCAGGAAAAGTCGAGCCGTTCCTTGATGTTGACCGACGCCGCGGTCGACTGCAGCGCCACCCCCATCGCCTCGGCGAGCCCCATGAGGCGGTGGTTGAACAGCTCGAGCGCGACGGGATCGCTGACGGTCGCGGTGGCGGTGGCGGTGCGGGCTGGCGGCGCGGCGGTCGCGGTCAGCAGCAGGTCGCCGGTCAGCAGGCGCCCGGCGGTCCAGCCGCGCTCGACGATGGTGGTCGAGCCATCGTCGACGACGATCGCCGGCCCGGCGAGCGGCGCGTCCGCCAGACCGGCGCGGGCGTAGAGCGGCACCGTCTCGCCGGCCATCTCGACCATCGCCGGCGGCGCGGCGGTCGCGACCGCAGCGGCCAAACCGTCGATGCCCGCGACTTCTCCGATCGCCTCGACCCGCACCGCGTCGATCACCAGCGCGCCCGGCGCGTCGAACCCGAAGCGCGTCCGGTGCGCCGTGGCGAAGGCGCCGGCCATCGCCTCGGGGCTGCCGAATGGGACTTCGAGCGCGGTGTCGCTGCCCGCCCGGATCAGCGCCGTCGCCGTCGTCGTCACCGCCGTGACCTCGTCGGCGGCGCGAACCTCGGCTTCCGCCTCCGTGCGCAGCGTTGTGACGATTTCCGTGACCTCTTCGCGGATGCAGGCGTTCACGCTCGCCTCGCGCACCGCCCGCACCGCCGCCTGGGCGATGCCGAGCGCCGAGAGCACGCCGGCGAACGGCGACACCAGCACGCGGGCGATGCCCAGCGCGGCGGCCACCCGGCACGCGCACTGCCCGGCCGCCCCACCCATCGCCACAAGCGTGTAGCCGGAAAGGTCGTGCCCGCGCTCGATCGAGATCGCCCGGATGGCGCGGGCCATCGTCGCCACGGCGATGTCGAGGCACCCCTCGGCCAGCGCCTCGGCCGTCAACCCGGTCTCGGCAGCCAGCGCGGCGAACTTCGCGCCGACCGCCGCGACGTCGAGCGGCGCGTCGCCGCCCGGCCCGAAGATCGCCGGGAAGTGCGCCGGCTGCAGCCGCCCGAGCAAGACCTGCGCGTCGGTCACCGTCAGCGGCCCGCCGCCCCCGTACGCCGCCGGCCCCGGCACCGCGCCCGCCGACTCGGGCCCGACGCGCAGCCGCGTTCCGTCCCAGCGGCAGATCGAGCCCCCTCCGGCCGCCACGGTATCGATGCTGAGCATCGGCGTCCTGAGCGGCACGCCGGCGACCACCGTCTCGCCCGCGCGCTCGAAGGTGCCGGCGAAGTGCGACACGTCGGTCGAGGTGCCGCCCATGTCGAAGCCGATCAGCCGCTCGAACCCCGCCGCCCGCCCGACCGCGACCATGCCGACGACGCCGCCGGCAGGGCCCGACAGCACCGCGTCCTTGCCGCGGAAGCCATCCGCCGCCGCCAGCCCGCCGTTCGACTGCATGAAGTGGAGCGGCGTGTCGCCGAGCGCGCCCGCGACCCGATCGACGTAGCGGCGCAGCACCGGCGACAGATAGGCGTCGGCGACCGTCGTCTGGCCGCGTGGGACCAGCTTGATCGTCGGCGATACGGCATGGCTGACGGCAACCGCGAAGCCGATGCCGCGCGCGATCGCCGCCAGCCGCGCCTCGTGCGCCGGGAAGCGCCAGCCGTGCAGCAGGACGATGGCGACGCTGCGGAAGCCCTCGGCATAGGCGGCGGCGAGCGCGGCCTCGGCGGCGGCCTCGTCGAGCGGGCGCAGCACCTCGCCCTCGGCCGTGACCCGCTCGTCGATCTCGATCGTCCGCGCGTGGAGCGGCGGCGGCGGGCGGATGTCGAGGTCGAACAGCCGCGGCCGTGCCTGGTGGCCGATGCGGAGCGCATCGGCGTGGCCGCGCGTGATCGCCAGCACCACTGGCTCGCCGGCGCGTTCGAGCAGGGCGTTGGTCGCGACCGTCGTCCCGATGCGGACCGACGCCGCCGCCCCACCGGTCAGCCGCCTTATGCCCTCGACCGC
>JAFARM010000159.1 GCA_019245455.1 Sphingomonadaceae bacterium
GGTTTAGCCATGGCCGCGACCGTCCTACCAGCCCGCCGGGAACCATCGGGGCCAGCCATGATCACCTTCGCCGCCGCGCTCGACCGCATCAAGCCATCGCCGACGATCACCGTCACCAACCGCGCCGCGACGCTGAAGGCGGAGGGGCGCGACATTATCGGGCTGGGCGCGGGCGAGCCCGACTTCGACACGCCCGACTTCGTCAAGGAGGCGGCGATCGCCGCGATCCGCGCCGGCCAGACCAAGTACACGATCGTCGACGGCACCGTCGCAGCCAAGGAGGCGGTGCGCGCCAAGTTCAAGCGCGACAACGGCCTCGACTACGCCCTCGACCAGATCACGATCAACGCGGGCGGCAAGCACACCATCTTCAACGCATTGGTGGCGACGCTCGACGCCGGCGACGAGGTCGTCATCCCCGCGCCCTACTGGGTCAGCTATCCCGACATCGTCGCCTTCACCGGCGCGACGCCGGTCGCGGTCGACTGCGGGGTCGACGCCGGCTTCAAGATGACGCCGGCGCAGCTCGACGCGGCGATCACGCCGCGGACGAAATGGGTCATCCTCAACTCGCCGTCGAACCCGACCGGGGCGGCCTACACGCGCGAGGAGCTTGCCGGCCTCGCCGAGGTGCTCCTCCGCCACCCGCACGTCTGGGTGCTGACCGACGATATGTACGAGCACATCGTCTACGACGGGTTCGCGTTCGCGACGATCGCCCAGGTCGAACCGCGGCTGTACGAGCGTACGCTGACGGTCAACGGCGCGTCCAAGGCCTATGCGATGACCGGCTGGCGCATCGGCTTCGCCGGCGGGCCTGCCCCGCTGATCAAGGCGATCGCCAAGCTGCAGTCGCAGTCGACGTCGAACCCCTGCTCGATCTCGATGGCGGCGACGGTGGCGGCGCTGAACGGCGACCAGTCGTTCCTCGTCGAGCGCAACGCCGCCTTCAAGGCGCGTCGGGACATGGTCTGCGCGGCGCTGAACGCCATCCCCGGCCTGCGCTGCCCGGTGCCCGAGGGAGCGTTCTACGTCTACCCCGACTGCGCCGGGCTGATCGGCAAGCGGACGCCCGACGGCACCGTGCTGGCCGACGACGACGCGGTCGCGACCTACCTGCTCGACGCCGAGGGCGTGGCGGTGGTGCCCGGCAGCGGCTTCGGCGGCTCGCCGGCGTTCCGCATCAGCTATGCGACATCGGACGCGCTGCTGGCGGAGGCGATGACGCGGATCGCGCGGGCGGTGGAACGGCTGGTTTAAGGCTCGCGCAGGCGGGGGCCGAAGTTCATCGACTGGTGGAGGACGCGGAGGAACTCGATGCCGCCGCCGTCGAGTTGGTCGCGATAAACAAGGTAGTGGCTACGGACGCGGAACAGGCGCGTTCCCGGCGCTCCCGGAACTGCGCGGCCCAAGGTTGGCCGTGCCGAGACCTTGTCGATTCCGGCGTCGAGGTCAGCCATATAAATGGCGGCCTGACGCTCGCCCCAGCGACGCGCCGAGTAGTCCTCGATCTCGCGTAGGTCCTGCCGCGCGCGCGGCGCGACGACGAAGCTCACTCGGCGGCGTCTCGAGCTTCCGCGGCGCGTCGCGCCCGACCTTCGGCAATGATCTCGTCCATGTTCAACTCGACCCCCAGCCCCGCATCGAGCTCGCGTTCAGCCTGCGCGATCAGCTCCTTCAAGGCGGCAAGCTGTTCGGGTGGCAGGTTGCCCGGCCACGCGTCGTCGTCGGGCAATTCCGCCAGGGGATCGAAGTCGACCATCGCCTGATCATAGCAGAGCCCAGCTCCCCGGCCAAACCGCAGTAGATACACCCGCGTAACGCCGCTACACCGGAACCCCCTCACCGCCCTGTCGTTCGTCGGCCATCCTCAACGGTCGACGAGGCGATGATGGCCAGCAGTTCCGCAGTCGCGCCCCCGGGCACCCGCCTCGGGCCGCGGCAGAACCTGGAGACGCCCGAGCGCGTCATCTCGGCGCTGGGCGGCACCGTGCTCGGCCTCGTCGCGGCGAAGCGTGGCGGCGTGTCGGGGGCGCTGCTCGGTGCCCTTGGCGCGGCGCTCGTCGCCCGTGGCGCGACGGGAGCGGCCCCGGTCAAGCGCCTCATCGGCCCCGGCCCCGACGACAAGGCGGCGGCGAAGAGGCAGGGCTGGTCCTCGGCCGCGGTGTTCAGCCGCGCGGTCGCGATCAACAAGCCGGCAAGCGAGGTCTACGCCTTCTTCCGCAAGTTCTCGAACCTGCCGACGTTCATGGAGAACATCGCCGAGATCGTCGAGACCGGCGACAAGCACAGCCGCTGGACCGTTACCGGACCAGGCGGGGTCAAGGTCAGCTGGGACGCGGTGCTGACTGCCGACGAGCCCGGCCGCCTGATCGCGTGGAAGACGCTTCCCGGCTCGACCATCGAGAACACCGGCCGCGTCGAGTTCCGCGACGCCCCCGGCGGCCGCGGCAGCGAGGTCCACGCGACGATCGCCTACAAGCCGCCCGGCGGCACCGCCGGCAAGCTTGTCGCCAAGCTGACGCAGCGCGAACCGGGCATCCAGATCCGCCGCGACCTCAAGCGCCTGAAGATGCTGCTGGAAACCGGCGAGATCGCGACCAACGCCCCGCAGGGCACGACGCCGAAGTCGTGACGACCGCTCACCTCTTCGTCATCCCGGCGAAAGCCGGGACCCATCTCCCGACGCCGGATCAAGTTCGCCGCGCGCCGTCGCTCCGGAAGCGGCGGCAGGAGATGGGTTCCCGCGTTCGCGGGAATGACACCGTTCGATAGGAGTTCCCCATGCGCGCAGTCCGCTGGCACGGCAAGCTCGACGTCCGCGTCGACACCGTCCCCGATCCCGAGATCGTCAACCCGCGCGACGCGATAATCAAGGTGACGTCGACCGCCATCTGCGGCTCCGACCTCCACCTCTACGACGCCGTCATCCCGACGATGCAGAAGGGCGACATCCTCGGCCACGAGTTCATGGGCGAGGTCGTCGATGTCGGCAGCGCCCACAAGGAGAAGCTGAACGGCCACGGCCTCAAGGTCGGGCAGCGGGTCGTCATCCCGTTCACCATCGCCTGCGGGTCGTGCTTCTTCTGCGAGAAGCAATTGTGGTCGTGCTGCGACAACTCGAACCCGGCCGACAACCAGGACATTCCCGACGCGCTGATGGGCCATTCGCCATCGGGCCTGTTCGGCTACAGCCACATGACGGGCGGCTACGCCGGTGGCCAGGCCGAGTACGTCCGCGTCCCCTTCGCCGACACCGGTGCCTTTGCCGTCCCCGACCACCTGGAGGACGAGCAGGTCCTGTTCCTGACCGACATCTTCCCGACCGGCTATATGGCGGCCGAGAATTGCGCGATCGAGAAGGGCGACACCGTCGCCATCTGGGGCGCCGGCCCGGTCGGGCAGTTCGCCATCCGCTCGGCCTTCCTGCTCGGTGCGGAGCGCGTCATCGCCATCGACCACAACCCTGCCCGCCTGCGGCTTGCGGCCGGGGCCGGTGCCGATACGCTCAACTTCGAGGAGGTCGACGTCCTCGACGCGCTCGCCGAGACGACGGCGGGCCGCGGCCCCGACAGCTGCATGGACGCGGTCGGCATGGAGGCGCACGGCGTCGCCATCGACAACGTCGCCGACCTCGCCAAGCAGAAGATGGGCATCGCCTTCGACCGGCCGCACGTGCTCCGCCAGGCGATCATCGCCTGCCGCAAGGGCGGGCACGTCTCGGTGCCCGGCGTCTATGGCGGCGTCATCGACAACTTCCCGATGGGCGCGGTGGTCAACAAGGGCCTGACGATCAAGAGCGGCCAGACCCACGTCCACCGCTACCTGAAGCCGCTGCTCGACCACATCGAGGCCGGCCGCATCGACCCACGCGTCGTCATCACCCACCGCCTGCCCCTCGACGCCGCGCCGATGGCCTACGACCAGTTCAAGAACAACCAGGACGAGTTCCGCAAGGTGGTGCTGAAGCCGTAGCCCGCGGCGTCACCGGCGCGTGGCAAGCCCGTCGCACCGCGCGCCGGGGTCGGCACAGAAGTCCGGTAACCCCGTGGCACGCCAATAGGCGGCCAGACCGATCGCGCCCGCCAGATCGGCAAAGCGCGCATCGCGCCACAGCGTGCTTCCCGGTGGCAGGAACAGCGCCGCCGTCGGCGGGTCGTCGTCCGCCGGAAGCCCGATCGTCGGCAAGACCAGCCGACGCGGGGTAGCGGCCAGTGGGTCGCGGTACAGCCGGCGCGCCACCGCCAACGCCACGTCGGGGCGGTCGAACGCCGCCGCGACCCGCATCGCCCGTTCGGCACTGCCCTGAGAAGCAGGGGCCGCGGCGGCATAGTCGGCAAGCAGCGCGGCCACGCCCCTCGGATCGGGGCGCGCGAGCAGCTGCGCCGTCCGTTCCGCCAGCGCGACCTCGGCGGGCGTCGTCAGCTTCGGCCACCGGTCGCGGTCGGCGGCCATCGCCAGCGCCTGCTCCGGCCGCCCGTTGAACAGCGCCAGGTCGAACCGCGTGAACCAGATGAGGCGCTCGCGCGGCCAGATCCGGCCGGCGCTGTCGGCGGCGCGATAGGCCTCGGCCAGCTGACCGTCCGCCGCCAGCAGGTCGATGCGCGCCGCCTGGATCCACGGCACCAGCGGCGAGTTCGCGGCGACCGGGCGCAGCGCCGCCAGCGCTGCCCGGATATGCCCGGTGGCCATCAGGAACTGGACCTGCTGATAGGCAAGCGGCCCGGCGTCGGGACGCGCCCGCGCCGCCGCAGCCGCGATCGCACCGGCCTTCTCGCGCCAGTGTCCGAACGTCGGCGCCAGCGCGACGAGGGCGGCGGCCGAGCGGCTCTCGCGCGGGTCGAGCCGCAGACCGCGCGTGGCAGCATCGCGGGCCCGGGCGGCGACCGCGCTCCGCTCGGCCGGCGGCACCCAGCCGAGATCGAGGACATAGCTCATCGCCAGCGACCCCCAGACCGGTGCCGCGCGCGGGGCCAGTGCCGTCGCCTGCTGCAGATAGGCGACGCCCTCGGCAGTCTGCTCGGGCGTGTTCTCGAACATCGCCGACAGGCCGCGGGTCTCGAGATCGGTGGCGGCGAGCGGCATTC
>JAFARM010000201.1 GCA_019245455.1 Sphingomonadaceae bacterium
CTGTCGAAGGTCCGTGCGTGCTTCGACAAGCTCAGCATGAGCGGGTTTGGTCTGCTTGAGCTACTTTGACGGACTTGGTTTGCGTAAGCGCCTAAGCGGGTTTGGGTTGAACGCAGTCCGCGGCGATGATCGCCCCTAGTCCTGCGATCCTGGGCGTTGCAGCGAGCGGACGACGCCGCGCAGCGTCCGCACCTCGTTCTCGCTGAAGGCCGGGCGCGTCAGCAGGTTCCGGAGCGTCAGCCGTGCCGCCTCGGCCCTCCCCGGCACGTTGAAGTAGCCCGCCGCCGCCAGCCGCGTCTCGACATCGGCGATCAGTCGCTCGAGCTCGACGTTTGCTGCCGGGCCGGCGTAGTTCGCCATCACCTCTGGCGGCGTCGCGTCCCCCGCTTGGAACCACTCGTAGGCGGCGAGCAGCACGGTCTGCGCAAGATTGAGCGAGGCGAAGGCAGGATTGACCGGCACCGTCAGGACCCCATGGGCAAGCGCCAAGTCTTCGGTCTCCAGCCCCGACCGCTCCGGCCCGAACATCACTCCGCCCAGTCCCGGAGTCGCGCGCAACGCCGACGCCGCCGCGGCGGGCGTCACGACCGGCCGGGTCAGCGCTCGGTTGCGGACCGTCGTCGCATAGACCAGTCCCAGGTCGGCAATCGCCTCGGCAACTGTGCCGAAGACCTTCGCGTCGGCCAGGACGCTGTCCGCTCCGCTTGCCGCCGGCCCCGCGTCGGGGTTGGGCCAGCCATCGCGCGGCGCGACCAGCCGGAGGTCGGTCAGCCCGAAGTTGAGCATCGCCCGCGCGCACGCGCCGATGTTGGCGCCGAGTTGCGGCCGCACCAGCACGATCGCCGGCGGCACCCCTGCCCCACTCACTCGCCGGCAGCCACCGCCCGTGCCGCCGGAGCCATGCCGAGCGCGCCGACGAACGTCTCGAAGTCGCGCGCCTCGCGGAAGTCGCGGTAGACGCTGGCGAAGCGGATGTAGGCGACGGGGTCGAGCGCCTGCAGCCCCTCCATCACCATCTCGCCGACCAGGCCGACGCTGACCTCGCTCTCGCCCGAGGATTCTAGGCGGCGGACGACGCCGTTGACCAGTCGCTCGATACGCTGCGGCTCGATCGGGCGCTTGCGGCAGGCGATCTCGACCGAGCGCGCGAGCTTGTCGCGATCGAACGGCTCGCGCTTGCCCGACTTCTTGACGACGACCATCTCGCGCAGCTGGATGCGCTCGAAGGTGGTGAAGCGCGCGCCGCACGCCGGGCACTGCCGCCGCCGCCGGATCGCGCCGCCGTCCTCGGTCGGGCGGCTGTCCTTCACCTGGCTGTCGTCGTTGGCGCAGAACGGGCAGCGCATCGTCTAAGCCCCCCGCCCCCCGATCAGCGCTGCTTCGTCAGCGTCCGGAGAAAGCCGAGGCCGCCCCCGATCACTGCGCCGAACAGCGAGCCGACGAAGGGGATCGGGATCGCCACCACCGCCCCTGCGACCGCGCCGACCGCGACGTTGCGCGCCAGTTCGTTGGGGATCAGCTCCCGTACCTTGTCCGACGCCTGCGCCGCATAGTCGCTCGCCTGGCGACCGGCATCGCTGTCCAACGCCTTGCGTCCGAGGTCGCTGTCCATTGCCTTGCGCGCAAGCTCCTCGGCCTTGGCGAACCCGGCGTCGGCGGCGTCGGCGACCTTCTTGCCCGTATCGGTGGCGACGAACTTGCGCCCGGCCTCGAGCGCCTCCTCGGCGATCTGATCGACCTTGCTCGTCGGTTCGTCGGCCATGCGTCGCTCCCCTCAGGCGGCGGGATAGATCGGGAAGCGGGCGCACAGCGCGCGGACGCGGGCGTTGACCGCGCGCTCGACCTCGCCGTTGCCCTCGGCCCCGTTCGCCGCCAGCCCGTCGAGGACATCGGCGATCATGTCGGCGATCGACGAGAACTCGGCCGGGCCGAAGCCGCGCGTGGTGCCCGCGGGCGAGCCGACGCGGATCCCGCTCGTCTTGACCGGCGGCAGCGGATCGAAGGGGATGCCGTTCTTGTTGCAGGTGATGCCGGCGCGCTCGAGCGCCTCGTCGGCGTCGCGCCCGGTCAAGCCCTTGGGCGTCAGGTCGATCAGCGCCAGGTGCGTGTCGGTGCCGCCGGCGACGACGGCGCAGCCGCGCGCCTGCAGCCGCGAGGCGAGCACCTGCGCGTTAACGACGACGGCGCGGGCATAGTCCTTGAACTCCGGCCGCAGCGCCTGGCCGAAGGCGACCGCCTTGGCGGCAATGACATGGACCAGCGGCCCGCCCTGCATCCCCGGGAAGACGGCCGAGTTGAACTTCTTGCCCAGCGCCTCGTCATTCGACAGGATCATGCCGCCCCGCGGGCCGCGCAGCGTCTTGTGCGTCGTCGTCGTGACGACATCGGCGTGCGGCAGCGGGCTCGGATGGACGCCCCCGGCGACCAGCCCGGCAAAATGCGCCATGTCGACCATCAGCTTCGCGCCGACGGCATCGGCGATGGCGCGGAAGCGCGCGAAGTCGATGATGCGCGGATAGGCCGAGCCGCCCGCGATGATGAGGACCGGCTTGTGCTCCTTCGCCAGCGCCTCGACCGCGTCATAGTCGATGCGGTGGTCGTCGCGCCGGACGCCGTACTGGACGGCGTTGAACCACTTGCCGCTCATGGCCGGCGCGGCACCGTGCGTCAGGTGGCCGCCGGCGTCGAGGCTCATGCCGAGGATCGTCTCGCCCGGCTTGACCAGCGCCAGCATGACGGCGGCGTTGGCCTGCGCTCCCGAATGCGGCTGGACATTGGCATAGGCACAACCGAACAGCGCCTTGGCGCGGTCGATGGCGAGCTGCTCGACGATGTCGGACGGCGCGCAGCCCTGGTAATAGCGCTTGCCCGGATAGCCTTCCGCATACTTGTTGGTGAACACCGAGCCCTGCGCGTCGAGCACGGCGCGGCTGACGATATTCTCCGACGCGATCAGCTCGATCTGGTTCTGCTGCCGGTCGAGCTCGAGCGCGATGGCGCGGGCAACCTCGCCCTCGACGGGATCGGTGAAGAAGCCGTCATAGCCGGCGACCTGGGGTGCGGTGCTCATTCGGCTGCCTCGAGTTCGATGTGCGTCAGCTTGGCGACGCGATCCGCGTGGCGACCGCTGGCGTAGCTCGTCGACAGGAACTGGCGGACGCACTCGCGCGCGGCTTCGATACCGATGATCCGGCTGCCCATTGCCAGGACGTTGGCGTCGTTGTGCTCGCGGGCGAGGCGCGCCATCAGTCCGCCGGTGCACAAGGCAGCGCGGATCGCGGGGTCGCGGTTGGCGGCGATCGCCATGCCGATGCCGGTGCCGCAGACGAGGATGCCGCGCGTCGCCCGGCCGCTCTTGATCGCCGCGGCAACGGCGAAGGCGAAGTCGGGATAGTCGACCGACACATCGCTGTTGGTGCCGAGGTCGAGGACGTCATAGCCCATCTTGGCGAGATCGACGGCGAGCGTCGCCTTCATCGCATAGCCGGCGTGGTCGGCACCAATGGCAATCGTTTCGCGGGGCATCGTGCGGAATGGCCTCAGACAGTCGAGCGGCCACCACATCTAGTACGGACGCGTCGATGCGCCAAGCGTGAACCGGCAGACCCGGTGGCTCTCAATGCAGGCGGCGGTCGAGCTCGCTGATCGACGCCGCGGTCAGGCGCGCCTGTGTCGCGGGGTCGTCGTGCGCGGCGATGATCCGGCGCGCGGCCGCCGTCGCGAGGTCGACGGCCTGCCCGCGGACTGCGGCCTCGGCGGCACGCTCGGCGGCGGCGATCTTGGTCTCGGCGAGCGCGGTGCGGCGAGCGATCACCGCCTCGGCGGCGGCGTGCGCCTCGCTGACGATGGTCGCCGCCTCGGCGCGC
>JAFARM010000369.1 GCA_019245455.1 Sphingomonadaceae bacterium
TCGACCTCGACGACCTCGGCATGGTCGCCGATCACCGCCTCGGTCGGCAGCAGGATCGCTTCCGCCGTGAACTCCGGGTCCAGCCCCGCTGCCAACGTCGCCCCGACCGTCGTCACCAGGTCGGCCGGATCGTCGTCGGTCGCGAGCACGCTCAGCGTCAGCTGCTGCGTCGCCTCCCACCGGGCGAAGGGGTCGTCGTCGTGCGCCGCGAGCAGCGCCAGCTCGGCGCGGCTGTGCTCGCCGGTGACGATGACCGGTGCCGAGAAGCCCCGATTAAGGGACAGCAGCGGCGGCTCGTCGACGCTCGCGAACGCCACCTCCGCCTCGCCGTCGAGCGTGACCTGCGCCTCCTCGCCCAGCCGCTGCCCCGACTCGCGGCCGAGCAGCGCGAGGCGGAACGGCATCGCCATCGGCACCTTGACCGGCTGCCCCGGCGTCGGCGGCACGGTCTGCGTCAGCCGGACGGTCGCGGTCCGCGCCGCCGCGTCGTGCGCGACGGTCGCCGTCACCCGCGGCGTCCCCGCCTGGTCGTACCAGCGGCGGAAGCTGCCGAGGTCGCAGCCGTTCGCCTCCGCCATCGCCGCCAGCCAGTCGTCGGTGGTTACCGCCTGCCCGTCGAAGCGATCGAAGTAGAGGTCGGTACCGCGCCGGAACCCCTCTTGCCCCAGCAGCGTGTGGAGCATCCGGATCACCTCCGCGCCCTTGTTGTAGACGGTCGCGGTGTAGAAGTTGCCGATCTCGATATAGTGGTCGGGCCGGATTGGGTGGGCAAGCGGGCCGGCGTCCTCCGGGAACTGCGCGCCGCGAAGCGTCCGCACGTCGTCGATGCGCGCCACCGCGGGCGAGCCCTGGTCGGCGGTGAACTGCTGGTCGCGGAAGACGGTCAGGCCTTCCTTCAGCGACAGCTGGAACCAGTCGCGGCAGGTGACGCGGTTGCCCGTCCAGTTGTGGAAATACTCGTGCGCGACGACGGCGGCGACGGCGTCGAAGTCGTCGTCGGTCGCCGTCTCGGGGGCCGCGAGGACGTACTTCGAATTGAAGATGTTGAGGCCCTTGTTCTCCATCGCGCCGGCGTTGAAGTCGGCGACGGCGACGAGGTTGAAGGTGTCGAGGTCGTATTCGCGGCCATAGTTGACCTCGTCCCAGCGGAACGCCGCCTTGAGCGCGGCCATGGCATGGCCGCAGCGCGGCAGGTCGGCCTCGGCGGCCCAGATGGCGAGGGCGACGGTCTTGCCCGAGGCGGTGACGAAGGTGTCGCACAGGGCCGACAGCCGCCCGGCGACGATGGCGAACAGGTAGCTCGGCTTCGGCCAGGGATCGACCCACTCGGTGAAGTGGCGGCCGTCCGGCAGCGGCCCGTCGGCGACCGGCTCGCCGTTCGACAGCAGGACCGGGTAGCGTGCGGCATCGGCCTCGAGCCGGACGCTGAACTTTGCCAGCACGTCGGGCCTGTCGATCCAGTAGGTGATGCGCCGGAACCCCTCCGCCTCGCACTGCGTGCACAGGTTGCCGCCGCTGGCGTAGAGGCCGAGGAGGACGGTGTTCGCCGACGGCGCGATGTCGACCACCGTCTCGACCACGGCCTCTTCAGCGGCAATGTCGAGGGCGATGCCGGTCGCGGTGACCCTCGGGGTGAGCAAATCGCCGTTGATCGCGGCTGAGACCAGGGTCAGATCCTCACCGTCGAGGGCGAGGGGTTCGGCGTGCGCGCCGTTGCGCTTCACCGTGAACCGCGCCCGGACGCGGGTGGTCACGGCGTCGAGCTCGACCACCAGCGCGACTTCCGGGATCAGCCACGCCGGCGGCCGGTAGTCGGCAAGGCGGATGGTCGGCGGGGCGATCGGCTGGTCGAGCATGGCAAGCTTTCGTCGGGCAGCCCCCAACCTAGGCGCGCCCCTTGCGCTTGTTAAGCGCGCAGCCCACGACCGGGCGATGCACCTGCTGATCTTCGGCCGCGGCTACACTGCCGGGCGGCTCGCCGCGGCGCTGCCGGACGCGCGGATCACCGCCACCAGCCGCTCGGGCGCGCCGGGCACGGTCGCGCTCGACAGCCCGGAGGCCGCCGCCGCGATCGCCACCGCGACGCACATCCTGGCGTCGGTTCCGCCGGGCGAAGGCGGCGACCCGGTCCTCGCCCGCCACGCCGCCGCCCTTGCCGCCGCCCCTGCGCAGTGGATCGCCTATCTGTCGTCGACCGGCGTCTATGGCGACACCGGCGGGGCGTGGGTCGACGAGAGCGCGCCCCTCGGTGGCCGCCGCAACGACCGCGTCGCCGCCGACCGCGCCTGGGCGGCACTGCGGCCCGACGTCCGCATCTTTCGCCTGCCCGGCATCTACGGACCCGGCCGCTCGGCGGTCGACCAGGTGCGGAGCGGCAGCGCCCGCCGCGCCGACGCGCCGGGCCACCGCTTCAGCCGCATCCACGTCGACGACATCGTCGCCGCGCTGCGCCTCAGCTTCGACCGCGATCCCGGCATCTTCAACCTGGCCGACGATGAACCCGCCGAGCCGCGCGCCGTCCTCGAGTACGCC
>JAFARM010000016.1 GCA_019245455.1 Sphingomonadaceae bacterium
CCTGCCCGTCCTCAAGCGCGAGACCCATCGGCATGCCCTCGTCGCCGCCGCCACGTCGGGCGATCCCAAGTTCTTCCTCGGCACCGATTCGGCACCGCATGCCGTCCACGCCAAGGAGGCGGCGTGCGGCTGCGCCGGCGTGTGGAACGCGCCCTTTGCGCTGGAGAGCTATGCCGCGGTGTTCGATGCGGCCGGCGCGCTCGACCGGCTGGAGGGGTTCGCCAGCCGCCACGGTCCCACCTTCTACCGCCTGCCGGTCAACGCGGGCACCGTCACCCTGACCCGCGCGCCGACCGAGGTCCCCGCGCGCATCGGCGAGTTGGTCCCCTTCCACGCCGGCGCGACGCTGGCGTGGCGGGTCAGTTGATCGCCGCCTTCAGGAACTCGGCGCTCTTCGCCAGCAGCTGCGTCCGCGCGTCGCTGTCGTCGAGCTGGTGGTCGAGGTTCTTGAACTGGACGAACTCGACGCGCTTGCCCGCCCCCTTCAGCGCGCCGACCATCGCCTTCGACTGCTCGATATCGACGTTGAGGTCGTGGTCGCCGTGGAAGATGAGGACGGGGGCGGCGAAGCTTGCCGCGTGCCGCGCCGGCGACCCGGCGAGGATGTGCGGCCCATCGCCGACCCTCGTCCGCACCAGCCGGGCATCGGCCGACGATGCCGCTTCGGCGTTGAGCAGTGCCAGGTCGGTCACGGGCGCGACGGCGACGATCGCCTTGAACAGGCCCGGATCGACGACGTTGGCCTGGAGCGCGGCATAGCCGCCATAGCTCCAGCCAAAGATTGCCAGCTTAGACGCCGGAACGCCTTGGGCGACAAGCCAGCGGCCGCCGTCGGCGACGTCGCCGATGGCGAGCTCCCACGACTTGAACCCGTTTTTGGCGAAGAACGCTTCGCCGTACCCGGTCGAGCCGCGGAAGTTCGGTTGCAGGACGGCGAAACCCTGCGCCGCGAAGAACTGCGGCAACCAGTCGAACCCCGCCGCGTCGCGCGCCTCCGGGCCGCCGTGTGGCAAGACCAGGCCGGGAAGCCCGTGGGCATCGCTGTGGCCCGGCGGCAGTGTCAGATAGGCGGGGATCATCGTCCCGTCGCGCGCCGCATAGCGGACGGCCGTGACGCTGCCGAGCGCGACGCCGTCGAGCCCCGGATAGGCGGCGACCAGCGGCCCGAGCTTCTTTGCCGTGGTATCGTAGAGATAATAGCGTGGCGGCACGTTGGCGCCGTCGGCCATGATCAGCTGCTTCGTCCCGTCCCAGCTCTCGTCGACGATGGTGATGTCGGGGTGTCCAGCCAACGCCTTCTGCAGCTTCGCCGCGAGCGCGCCAGCGGCGGGATCGAAATAGCTGATCTCGCCGCGGTCGACGGTGAACGTTGCTCCGATCGGCCGCTGGTACTTGCCGATGCGCTGGACGCCGTCGACGTCGACCGAAGGATGGGCGTAGACCAGCCGCCGCGTGCCGCTACCGTCCGTAGCGACGGCGAACAGCGCCTTGCGCCCGTCCAGCGGGGCGAGCTCGTAGACCATGTCGCCGGTCGCGTCGAAACCATCAAAGGCGATGGCGGATGCGTCGTCGAGCGTGCCGCGGTCGAGGGCGTGCCACTCGCGGCTGCCTTTGGTCCGCGCCGAATAAGAGACTTCGCGGCGCAGGAAGCCGCCGGGATCGGTGCCGCCAACCATGCGGAAGCGGATTTCGCCGCGGTCGTCGGCGTCGAGGCTGAAGACGTCGGACCGGCTCGGCTCGACCATCTTCTGCGCGCCGGTATCGATATCGACGAGCGCCGCGCCGATGCCGGCCTCGGCGGCGCGGATGTTGCTGCCGATCGTCTCGCGCGCCTGGACGCTGACCTGCACCAGGATATGGTGGGGATCGTCCGGCAGCCAGCTGACGATCGAGCCGCCGTAATAGACCGCGTCGCGGTTGAGAAACTTGACGTTACTCCCGTCCGTGCCGACCGCGACCAGCCGCGTCAGCGCGCTCCTCCCGCCGCCGAGGTCGGCGACGCCGTAGAAGGTGCAAACCAGCCGCGTCTCGGTCTTGAAGGCGCATCTCGACGGACGCATTTCCAGCGACTGTCCGCCGAGGACGACGCGGCTGTCGCCACTCTTCAGGTCGGCGACGAAGACGGCGCGGCCGGAGGTCTTGTACGCCCCGATGTACGCCACCTTGTCGCCGTCCGGCGACAGTGCGACCGACGTCGCTGCCGGGCGTGCCGCGAAGCGCGCGGCGAGATCGTCGGCGGTCGCCGGCGCGGCGGCCATGACGATTGCAGCAAACAGGTAACGCATCCGCATAACCCCCGGTTTTGGCGCATCCTAACAGCCCCGGCGGCGTGCGCCAGTCGTTACGGCGTCAGCGCGGCAAGCACCGCCTGCGCGTCCGCCTGCACTGCCGCAAGATGCTCCGCCCCGACGAAGCTTTCGGCATAGACCTTGACGACGTCCTCCGTCCCCGACGGCCGCGCCGCGAACCAGCCGCGCTCGCTCGACACCTTGACCCCGCCCAAAGGCGCGTCGTTGCCCCGCGCGCGCGTCTCGACGCGGGTGACAGGGTCGCCGGCGAGCGTCGCCGGCATCGTCGCGGGATCGAGCGCCTTGAACGCCGCCTTCTGCGCCGCCGTGGCGGGCGCGTCGGTGCGGGCGTAGAACGGCTCGCCGAGGGTGGCGGTCAGCCGGCGGTAGCGCGCGTGGGGGTCCTCGCCGCCCTTCGCCGTCATCTCGGCAGCGAGCAGGCCGAGGAGGATGCCGTCCTTGTCGGTCGTCCACACCGTGCCGTCGAAGCGCACGAAGGTCGCCCCGGCGCTCTCCTCGCCGGCGAAGGCGAGGTCGCCCGCGCTCAGCCCGGCGACGAACCACTTCAGCCCGACCGGCGTCTCGAACACGGCGCGCCCGCGGGCGGCGGCGACGCGGTCGACCAGCGCGCTCGTCACCGCCGTTTTGCCGATGGCGGCGGCGGGGTTCCATCGGTCGCGGCTTTCGAGCAGCCAGTCGATCGCCGCGGCGAGATAATGGTTGGGGTTCATCAGCCCGGCCGGCGTGACGATGCCGTGGCGGTCGGCGTCGGGGTCGTTGCCGACGGCGAGGTCGAAGCGGTCCTTCATGCCGATCAGCCCGGCCATGGCGTGCGGCGACGAGCAGTCCATGCGGATCTTGCCGTCCCAGTCGAGCGTCATGAACCGCCAGGTCGCATCGACGAGCGGGTTGACGACGGTCAGGTCCAGGCCGTGGCGCTCGGCGATGACCCCCCAGTAGTCGACGCTCGC
>JAFARM010000087.1 GCA_019245455.1 Sphingomonadaceae bacterium
CCGACGTGCGACTTCTCGATGAAGTCGTCGAGATAGCTGTCCCAGCTGTGATCGAAGTTGCTGAAGAACAGCAGGCGGCTGTTGTTGTTGAGGAACGCCCAGTGCGCGAAGTGCACCGTCCGCATACTGCCAAGGAAGCCGTCGGTAGCGACGACGCGGAGCAGCAGCCCCAGCCCGCGGTGGCCGGCGCGGATGATGATCGAGCGCAGGATGCCGGGCTTGATCAGGACGATCGACCCCATGTGGTTCTGCGTGATCCAGTCCTCGCGCCGGACCATCTCGCGGAGTACGGCATCGTCGATCGGCGGGGCATCCTGGTGGCTGTCGCGGAGCTCGTTCCAGCGTAGCACGAGCACCAGCACCGGGATCGTTGCGGCCAGGCTGACCAGGCCGAGGACGACGGCGCGGAACGTGACCCACCATGCGTGATCCCAGGCGATCGTGCGGCCGATGGCGAGCCCGTCGGCGGCGAGGCTGACGAAGTGGACGACGGCGACGACGATGCCGAGCAGGAACGTCGCGGCGACGGCATAGACGACGACACCCACCGCGAGCAGCACCAGCTTGTCAGGCTGCGGCCACGTCAGGTGGACGCGTGCGGCGACCTCCGTGCCGCTGATCGCGTGGCGGTAGCGCCAGACGAGCGCCAGCGCCGCCGCCGAGCACAGCGCCGTCAGGATCAGGTACAGGGGCGCGCTCATCAGCGGCGCGAGCAGCAGGCCGGGCAGCGACAGCGCCAGCAGGGTGACGACGACGAAGCCGATCAGGCGGGCCATGTCGGCGGCGCGCTCGGCCGGGGGGATGCGGACTGGGGCCGGCTCAGCGAGCCAAGGGAAGCGCGGCAGCATCGCCGCGCGCAGCGTCCGATGAATGTCCGCCGCCGTGCTGCCGCGGTACGGGTTGGGACCGGCCGGCACCGGACCGTCGAGCTCGGCGCGGGCGGCGAGGAACAGGGCGTGGTCGCCCAGGATGCGGTCGCGGGTCAGGCCGCGGTTGCCGTGGTGGAAGACACTCGGTGTACGCACCTGCGCCTCGAGGAAGGCGACCGCCGGCGACCGGGCGTCGGCCGCGGTGACGGCGTCGTAGAGGTCGCCCGTGCCGTCGAACGGACGTTTGCAGCAGCGGATCATCGGCCGCAGGCGGTCGCTGAGCAGGCTCTCCAGCTGACCCCAGAAGACGCCGGCAGGGCCGTCGAAATTGGCCTCGATGATGAACATCGGGTCGTAGTCGTGGCCGGGGAAGACGCTGATCGACAGGAAGTGGAGCGTCGGAATGCCGGCGAAGATATGGGCGAAGTTGGGGCGTGTCGGATCGCCGGCGAAGTCCTCGGCCCGCTTCAGCGTATCGATCAAGGCGACCAGCCGGTCGCAGCTCTCGGGCTTGACCTCGAGCGGCACGCATAAGGTCGTCTGCCGCACCGTCGCTTTCCCCCCTGGCGCAGCTTGCCGACAGTCGGCTAAGAAAAGATTAACGCGCGGTGCTTGGCAATGGGTGGTGCCGATCGCCGGAGTTATCCCCAACTAATAGCGTCCCCGCGATTGCGCGCGCCTGTTGTCAGCCGCATAGTCCACCCGCGCGCGATCGGCGCCATCGGGGAGTCCGCCTGCCGTCCATGAGCGACACGCTTTCCGCCGACACCGTGCAGCCGCGCCGTCAGTGGCCGCTGTGGCTCGCGCTGCTCCTCGCCACTGTGTGGATCGGGCTGGCCGTCGCGCGGACCCTGCCGGCGACGGGCATCGGCCTCGACCTCGGCATTGCGCTGATGCCGCCGCTCGCGGTTGCGCTCATCGCGCTAAGCCTCGTCCGCGCCGTCCGGCCTGCGCCCGATGTCGTACAGCTGGAATCGCGCCTCGCGCAGGCGACGGGCGACGCGGTGCTGCTCCACGAGCAACTCGTCGCCATTGATGCCCGGCTGGCGAGTTGCGCGGAACGGACGAGCCACCTTGCCGCCGCCGCGGCGGCGGATGGCAGCGGTCTGGCGGCAAGCGCAAAGGCGCTGACCGCGTCGGCCGG
>JAFARM010000139.1 GCA_019245455.1 Sphingomonadaceae bacterium
CTACCGCTCGTTCTTCGAGTTGGCCGCGAGCCACATCGGCACGGCGCTGGCGACGGCGCGTGCCTATGAACAGGAACGCCAGCGCGCCGAGGCGCTGGCCGAGATCGACCGTGCCAAGACCGCCTTCTTCTCCAACGTCAGTCATGAATTCCGCACGCCGCTGACGCTGATGCTAGGGCCCCTCGAGGATGCGCTGGCCGCAGCCGAGCCGTCGCCGCAGCGCGAGCGGATCGAGGTTGCGCACCGCAACGCGCTGCGCCTGCTGCGGCTGGTCAACTCGCTTCTCGACTTTGCCCGGATCGAGGCCGGACGGATCGAGGCGCGCTTCGTTCCCACCGACCTCGGTGCGCTGACCGCCGAGCTGGCGTCGTCGTTCCGCTCGGCGACCGAAAAGGCGGGGCTCGATCTCGTCATCGACGTCGCACCGCTGCCTGGCCCGGCACTGATCGACCGCGATATGTGGGAGAAGATCGTCCTCAATCTCGTGTCGAATGCCTTCAAGTTCACCTTCGCCGGACGGATCGCCGTGACGCTCGAAGGGGCCGACGGCCAGGCACGACTCGCCGTCAGCGACACTGGCGTCGGCATCGCCGAGGCCGAACTGCCGAGGCTGTTCGACCGCTTCCACCGCGTCGAGGGTGTGAACGGGCGCAGCTTCGAGGGTTCGGGGATCGGCCTTGCCCTCGTGCGGGAGCTGGTTCTGCTGCACGGCGGCAATATCGCGGTGGCGAGCGAGCCGGGCCGCGGATCGACCTTCACCGTGACCGTTCCGCTGCGCCACGGCGAGGCGAGTACGGCGGCCGATGCCGTCCACGCCCCGCCGGCGACGCGCGCCCAATCGTTCGTGGAGGAAGCGCTTCGCTGGTTGCCGGACGCCCGCACGTCAAACGAGCTCGACCTGTTCGACGGAGAGGACGCCGCCGGCAACGGCCGGATCGCCGGTGGGGCGGGGGAAGGTGCGGGCGCGCGGGTGCTGCTGGCCGACGACAATGCCGACCTGCGGCAATATATTTGCCGCCTGCTCCGGGAGCGTGGCTACGCCGTTCAATCCGTCGCGGACGGCGAGGCGGCGCTCACCGCTCTACGTCACGACCGCGCCGACATCCTTATCACCGACGTCATGATGCCGCGACTGGATGGTGTCGGCCTGCTGCGTGCGGTTCGCGACGATCCCGACCTGCGCGACCTGCCGGTGATCCTGCTGTCGGCACGCGCCGGCGACGAGGCCAAGGTCGAGGGTCTAGGCAGCGGTGCCGACGATTATCTGGTCAAGCCGTTCTCGGCGCGCGAGCTCGTCGCCCGCGTTGCGGCCAACCTGTCGCTGGCGCGGCTGCGACGCGAGGGCGAGGCCCGGCTGCGTGAGCTCAACGCGACGCTGGAGACACGGGTGGCCGCGGCGCTCGCCGAGAAGCGCCTGTTCGCCGACGTCATCGAGGCGACCGACGCCTTCGTCCAGATCGTCGACATGGACTACCGCTGGCTGGCCATCAATCACGCCGCAGCGGCCGAGTTCGCGCGCATCTTCGGCGTGCGGCCGCAGGTCGGCCAGTCGATGCTCGACGTCCTCGCGCATATGCCCGAACACCAGGCGGCGGTGCGCGCCGTATGGAGCCGCGCGCTAGGCGGCGAGGAGTTCGTCGAAACCGGCGAGTTCGGCGACCCCGAGCGCGACCGGCGCTGCTACGAGATGCGCTACCATGTGCTGCGCGACGCGACCGGCCGGCAGACGGGTGCCTACCAGTTCGTCTACGACGTAACCGACCGCGTTCGCGAGCAGGAGCGACTGGTTGCGGCCGAGGAACAGCTGCGCCAGGCGCGGAAGATGGAAGCGATGGGTCAGCTGACCGGCGGCGTCGCCCACGACTTCAACAACCTGCTGACGCCGATCGTCGGCGCGCTCGACCTGCTCCAGCGCCGGCAGGTTGGCGGCGAGCGCGAGCAGCGGCTGATCGGCGGCGCGGCGCAGGCGGCCGACAAGGCCAAGACGCTCGTCCAGCGCCTGCTCGCCTTCGCCCGGCGGCAACCGCTGCAGGCGACGGCGGTCGATGTCGGCGATCTCGTTCGCGGCATGGCTGACCTTATCGACAGCACGACCGGGCCGCAGATCCGTACCGTGGTCGCCATCGCCGAGCGCGTGCCGCCGGCGCTTGCCGATGCCAACCAGCTCGAGATGGCCCTGCTCAACCTCAGCGTGAACGCGCGTGATGCCATGCCCGACGGCGGCACCCTCCGCATCGCGGTCGAGGCGGAAGCGGTGCCCGACGGCCATCGCGCCGTGCTTGCCGCCGGTCGCTACGTTCGGCTGACGGTGACCGATGACGGCCAGGGAATGGACAAGGCGACGTTGGAACGCGCCGTGGAGCCGTTCTTTTCGACAAAGGGCGTCGGCAAGGGCACGGGCCTCGGACTGTCGATGGTCCATGGCCTCGCCTCGCAGCTTGGCGGTGCCCTGGCGATCGACAGTCATCCGGGCCACGGCACGACGGTCGAACTGTGGCTGCCGATCAGCGACGAGCAACTTGTCGCGGCCGATGCGTCGGGGCAGCACTCGGGCAAAGGGCGCAGTGGCACCGTCCTGCTGGTCGACGATGAGGAACTCGTCCGCGCGAGCACCGCCGATATGCTGTCGGAACTCGGCTATACCGTCGTCGAGGCGGCTTCCGGCGAGGAGGCAATTCGGATCGTCCGTGACGGCGACCGCCCCGACCTCCTTGTTACTGATCACCTGATGCCCGGCATGACCGGCGTCGACCTTGCCCGCGTGCTGCGCGCCGAACACCCTGGGCTCGCCGCGCTGCTCGTCTCGGGCTACGCCGACAGCGCCGGGGTCGCCGCCGACCTGCCGCGGCTGGTAAAGCCGTTTCGCAAGGACGACCTTGCCGCCGCGCTGGCGCAGGCGGCAGGGCCGATCGCGCCTGATTGAGCGCGGACGGTGACGCAGCCGCCAAGGTGATGCGGGTTTGCAAGGATTTGCGCCGAACTCGCCATGGCAGCAAGGTCGTGCGCGTCTGCATCGGCGGTTCGCCGGTTCGACGTGCGCTAACGGAGAACGTCCGCGAGGCAGGAAACGAGTTGATCGGCGTGCTCGGCAGCGAAGGGCAGCGGCGGGCGGATCTTCAGTGTGCGGCCGTCGGCTCCGGTCGCGCTGATCAGAACGCCGCGGTCGCGCAGCCGATTGACGAGCGTGCTTGCCGCCGTCGGCGTCGGACAGTCTGCGGCGATGGCCAGGCCGGTGCCGCGAACATTGGCGATCGCGCCGGTGCGGTCCGACAAATCGGCGAGCGCGGCACGGATGTCGTCGCCGACGGCTGCGGCGTTACTGGCGAGTCTTTCGTCGTCGATCACGTCGAGGACCGCGATCCCCGCCGCGGCGGCAACGGCGTTTCCACCGAAGGTATTGAAATAGCGCACCTTGCCAAACGCTTGGGCAAGATCGGTACGGCACGCGACCATCGCCACGGGATAGCCATTGCCCATCGGCTTGCCGCACGTGACCAGGTCGGGCGCGACGCCGTGATGGCAGAATCCCCAGAAGGAAGGTCCGACGCGTCCAAGGCCGGCCTGTACTTCGTCGGCGATGAACAGGCCGCCGGCGGCGCGGGTTGCCGCGACCGCCGGTGCGATGACGCCGGCGGGCCCGCCGAGGACGCCGTCGCTCGACAGGATGGTGTCGAGAAGCAGGACGGCGGGACCATGGCCCGCGGCGGCAAGCTCGTCGGCGGCGGCGGCGACACGGCTGGCGAAGCGGACGGCCGCGTCGGGCTCGTCATGCCCCGGCGGCGCGACCGACCGGACAAACGGATGCAGGGGAACGTCCGGGCCAAGCGACGGCGACATCCCGGCAAGCAGCTCGGTGACGCCGTGATAGGCATTGGACGTGACGATGACCCCGCGGCCTACGCGCGCTCGGGCCATGCGCAGCGCAAGGTCGTTCGCCTCCGAACCCGTGCAGGTGAACATGACGTGGGCGAGCGGTGGCGGCAGGGTCGCGACAAGCCGCTCCGCATAGGCGACGATGGTCGCATCGAGATAGCGCGTGTGGGTGGCGAGCGTCGCAGCCTGGCCGGCGATGGCCGCGACCACGCGCGGGTGGCAGTGGCCGACCGCCGCGACATTGTTGTAGGCGTCCAGGTAACGCTCGCCGTTGGCCGAATACAGCCAAACCCCTTCGCCGCGAACGAGGTGAAGCGGCCGTTGGTAGAACAGCCGATAGGCGGGGCCCAAGGCGCGCGCGCGTCGGGCGATAAGAGCGCGGTCGGCCGACGCCAGCAGATCGCCCGCCGCGGGATCATAGGCGTTGACCATCGTCATCGGGCCACCGCGCCGCCGACAAGATCGGCCTCAAGCTGCGCCGCGCCACCGTTGGCCAGCCAGCGCAGGCCGGCGACGGCACTGGCGGCGTTGCGCAGCAGGTAGGCGGCGTCCATCGGCCGCTCGGCGGCGCGGCGAGCGGTAATCGCCAGCGTCATGCCCAGTCGCGCCGCGATCAGCCCAGGGATCGCCGCGACCTCTTCGGGGACGAGCTGAGCCGCCTCGGCGTAGGTGGCGATCAGCGCCACCGCGCCGGGATCGCTGACGTGATAGGCGGCGGCGACGGCGAGATCGGCCGCACGGGTCCCCCGGTGCAGATCGCCGAAGTCGATCAGCGCGGCCACGTTGCCGTCCGGTGCGACGATGACGTTGAACGGATTGAGATCGCCGTGCACCGCCTGACGCGGCAGCGTCTGGTACGTCGACGGAAGGTCGAGCGCGGTGGCGGCGAGGCGGCGCGTCTCTGCATTGGTGATATGGTCCAGCCAGCGGCGCGCCGCGTCAGCCTGCGCCAAGTCCCACTCGAGCGGCCTGGCGAGCGCCGGATGCGCGAAGTCGGCCAGCGCGCGCGTCAGGCGGCCCGCGGTTTCGCCGAGCGCAGCGAGTGTCGCTCCGGATGGCGCGCTGTCGCTGAGCAACGCTCCGTCGTGAAAGGTCAGCAGCCACGCCGCTCCCTCGGCGAGCTCGACGAGCGACGCCCCGGCTCGCGTCCGCACGACGCGCGGAACAGGCAGGTCGGGAGCCTGCTCGGCAAGGTGATCGAGCGCGGCAATCTGCAGCGGGATGCTTTGCTCCGCCTCCGGGGCCGCAACAATCTTCAGCACGTAACGGCGGCCGTCGACGCCCTCGATCAGGTGATTGGCATCGCGCTCGCCACCGAGCCGACGAATGCCCGCCACCGCGACGAAGCGCTCGGCGAGGGCGCGGGTCGCGTCGACGGGCGGTCGGGGCGATGCTCCGGCGAGCAGCGACGCGTCCATCGTCAGCGCGAAAGCCGATAGGGGCGATAGCCGCGTTGACACGGCGGACCGAGACTGACGACCGCCTCGACCGCCGCGGGCCGGGGTCGGAGCGCGGCGATCATCGAGCCGGTGGTAAAGCTGATCACGCCCTCGCCCCCCAGCCGACAGACGGGATTTGCCGGATCGTCGTCGGCACTGAGTGCCGCCATCAGCCCGATCAGCGTCGCCTCCTTGCCGTCCAGGCGCGCCTCCAACGAGCGCAGGCGCGCGACCGAGTTGATCTCGCCGGGCGGATAGGGATCGGCGTTGGCAAGCGGGTGGTTGGTGTGGACGACGCGGTCGCGGTGACGGCCACGATATTCGACGACGCCTGCCGACGAGCATTCGAGCGACACGATGTCGTCGGCATCGGCGATAAGGTAATGCTGATTGGTCGCGTGCTGCAGCGACCGGCAGCGCGCCGCCGCGGCAGCCGCGCTGTTCATCTCCAGCAGGGCGCGGATCACGAAGGCGACCGGCAGTCCCTCGCGGGCCGAGGGAAGCTGCGGCAACGAGTTGACGCAGACACCTACGCCGTGATCGTTCACCCCGAGAAGGGCGATGACGCCGGCGGTGGTCAGCACCAGGCAGCCAGGGCGCTCGCCCTGCGGCGCGTGACGGACGACGCGCTGGAAACCGTCGGTATAGGGGCCAAGATCCATGTTCTGGCCGATCCAGGTTTCCTTGCCGCCGGCACCGCGGACGGCGAAGCTCGAGCATTTCTGCACCGGTCGAGCGCGATGGACGCGGCTGCGATAGGCCCACTCCTCGTCGAGGAGTTGCAGGACGAAGACAGCGTCGCGCGGTAGGGACGCGCCCGCGGCAATGCCCTCGACCTCGCGCAGCAAGTGCGGCACGTCGCGTTCGATCGCGTCGACGAAATCGGTATCTTCGAGCATCGCGGCGACGTAAGCGCCAGGGTCGGCGATGCCGCTACGGCCGAACGATGCCAGCAAGGCCGCATAATGATCGGCGATATCAGCGGCGAAGGCACGGCCCTGCGCCAGGCCGCGCTCGAACGGGTCTCCTGCGACGTCGAGAGTCACGGCAGCTGACGGCATCGGTTCTTGTCGTGCACTTTCCGGCCCCGGCACTCGACAGCTCCCTTTTTGTGATCACATCATGCGGCGTTCGCGTCGGTGCTGTCAAGCCACTCTCGCTTGGCCCGCTCGCCAGTCTCGACTATACGGGCAGCAGCCGCGCCGCCTTGCGAAAGCCCCCGTCTTGGACACCGCGATCAGCGCCATCACAGCGACCGACGGCGTAACGCTTCAGCGGCGCGCCTATGACGAGCTGCGTCGGCTGATCATGCAGGGTCTGATCGCGCCGGGGCAGAAACTGTCGATTCGCGGCGCGGCGCACGCGCTCGGCGTCAGCATGATGCCGGTTCGCGCAGCTCTGCAACGGCTTGAGTCCGAAGGCGCACTCGTCGGCCGTGGCGGCAAGCGCGTGATGGGCATTCCCGATCTGACCGCCGATGCCTATCGCGAGATCCGCGCCATTCGCGTCGAACTAGAAGGTTTGGCTGCCGAGCGTGCGGCCGGGCAAGTCACCGATGCCCAGGTCGCGGCGACGACAGCGCATTGCGTGCGAATGCAGGCGGCGGCCGAAGCCGGCGACCGCGCCGAGTATATTGCCGCCAACTGGGATTTCCATCTGTCGATCTATCAAGCGTGCGGGATGCCGACGCTCGTTGCCATGATCGAAGGTCTGTGGATCCGCGTCGGTCCCTATGTCGCGACGATGATGCCCGACCGCGATGCCCTGATCCGCTCAATGCCCGCGCACTGGGACATCGTCGCCGCGCTCAAGGCGCGCGACGGCCGCGCCGCTCGCGCTGGTATCGCCAGCGACATCGGCACGTCGGGGGCGACCCTGATTGCCGCGCTGGAGCGCCCGCGGGCGGCGGGCAAGCGCCGCGGTCAGGCGAAGTAGGCGTGGAATTCGGCGTCGGGTAGCATCGCCCCGCCGGTGGTCCAGATCAGGTGGTGCGCCTCGGCCAACTCGGGCCACGCCGCCAGCAGCGGGTCCAGGGCGGCGAAGCCGGCGGCGGCCGAGGGTTCCAGCCGCCAGCCGCAATCCTGCCACACCCGCTTGACCCAGTGCTTAAGCGCGGCGTCGGGCACGGCGACGGCGGCGGCGACCGCTCCGCCGATCCGCGCCAGCACCAGCGGCGAGGCGAGCGGCACCGCCAGCCCGTCGGCGATGGTGCGGTTGTCCAGCCCGACATCGTAGACGCTGACCGGGGCGTCGCCGCCCGTGGCCAGGGCGACGAGCAGGCACGGCGACGCCACCGGCTCGACGAACACGCCGATCACCGCCTCGCCCCAGCGCCGCTTCAGTCCGGCGAGGACGCCGCCGGGCGCGCCGCCGACGCCGCACGGCAGATAGGCGACGAGCGGGCGCGCCGCGGTCGGCGTCACGCCGCGCTCGGCCAGCTGCTCGGCGACCTCGTCGGCGGCGGCGGCATAGCCGGCGAACAGCCGCGGCGAGTTCTCGTCGTCGACGAAATAGGCCCCGTTCGCCGCCGCCGCGACACGGGCGTGGACGACAGCGGCGTGGTAGTCGCCGGCGTGCTCGATCACCGTCGCTCCGACCGCGCGCAGCCGGTCCTTCTTCCACGCCTTGGCGTCGTGCGACATATGCACCTCGACGTGGACGCCAAGCGCGCTGCCGACCAGCCCGACCGAAAAGCCGAGGTTGCCCGTTGAGGCGACGACGACGCGCTCCGCCGCCAGCGCCGCCTTCGCCGCAGGGCTCAGCAGACTGCGATAGTCGTTGCCGAGTACGCCGGCGTGGCGGGCGAAATCCTCGACCGCGCACAGCAGTTCGTAAACCCCGCCGCGCGCCTTGATCGATCCCGTCATCGGCAGCGCGTCGTCACGCTTGACCAGCAGCGGCGGCAGCCCGGCGGGGTGATAAGCGTCGAGCGCCGAAGCGATGCGGCCGTCCCAGCCGTTGGCGAAGACCTCGGCGAGCAGCGGCTGGAAGCGCCGCAGCCGCGCCCGCACGTCGTCGAGCTCGGCGTCGCCGATCCCCGGCGTCGTGGCGCATGGGCCGGGCCGTCGCCATACCGCGTGCTCGCCGGCGCGCAGGCGGGCGAGCAGATCGGGCGCGATCATGCCGCCACCGCCGGCCGCGCCGCCAGGGCCGCTCGCGTCGCCGCCCAGCGCGCGTGGGTGATGCCGTACCCAAGGAACGCCGCCGCCGCCACCACGCCGAGCAGGCCGCCCGCGACATAGGCGAGGTTGAGGTGGAACAGCACTGCCGCGGGCACCGCGCCGGGGGCGGCCGCGGTCGGCAGCGCGACCAGCGTCACCGCCGCCCCGGCGATCGCCGAGCCGATCGCCAGGCCGATCTTGTAGGCCAGCGTCCGCGTCGCGAACAGCACGCCTTCCTGGCGGACGCCGAAGCGCAGCTCGTTCTCGTCGGCGATGTCGGCCAGCGTCGACAGCGCCGAGATCGTCACCAGCGCCTGCGGCCCATGTTCGAACAGGGCCAGCGCGATGAGGATGGCGTTCAGCTGCGGCGTCGCCGGGCCGATGACGCCGGCGAAGGCGAGCAGATTGCCCAGCGCCGGCCCGACCGAAAAGGCGAGCATGGCGCCGATCAAAGTCCGCTTCTTGTCGATCAGGTGGTGAAAGCGCCGCGCGGCGACGAAGCCGAACGCATAGCCGGCAAAGCTGCCGACCACCCACCACGACAGTTGCTCGCTCGACAGCCGCCAGTAATAGTTGGCGGTGTAAAGCCACAGCCCGTCGCGCCAGCCGTTCATGATGTTGTACAGGAACAGCCCGGCGAAGATCGCGCGATAGTTGCCGTTCTGCGCCGTCTGCTTGATGTCGCGCCACAGCCCGGCCCAGCGGAAGCCGGCGGTGCCGGCGGGCTGCGGCAGGGTGGCGATGCGGTCGCGGGTGAACCAGGCGCTGGCGAGGCAGGCGACGGTGACGATCGCGGCGATGCTGCCGGCATAGGCCGGCCACGGGGCTGGGTTGAGCAGGCCCATCGGGAAGCGCCGCGTCGTCGGGAAGAACAGGGTGTAGGCCGACCACCAGGCGAGCGATCCGCCGAACCAGATGAAGAACGTATGGTAGCTCATCAGCGACGTCCGCTCGAGATAGCGCGGCGACAGCTCGGCCCCGAGTGCCATGTGCGGCACGGTGTAGAGCGCGAGCATGACGCGCATCAGCACGACAGTGCCGCCGAACCAGGCGAGCAGGCCGGCGTGGCCCAGCCCCGCCGGCGGCACGAAGATGGCGAAGAAGCTCAGCGCCAGCGGTACCGGGGCGGCGAACAGGAACGGGTGGCGGCGGCCCAGCTGCGAGCGGACGTGATCGGACCACGAGCCGATCGCCGGATCGACCGCGGCGTCGACGATCAGGCTTGCCGACAGCATCAGCCCGGCCTGATACGCCGGCAGGCCGAGCACCTGATTGTAGAATAGCATGGCGAAGGTCGTCAGGCTGTAAAGCGCCAGGCTCTCGGCCAGCCCGCCGATGCCGAAGGCGAGCTTGGTGCGGACCGGGATATTGCCGGCGGTCGCGATCGCAGGGTCCGCCAGCGTCGTCACCCTTACAGCTTGTACGTCAGCACCGCCGAGAAGGTCGTTCCGAGGTTGGGGTAGATGTCGCCGCGGTCGCGCCCCTGGAAGATGGCAAAACCCGACGATCCCCGCTGCGGCGGCGCATTGTCGAAGATGTTGCTGACGTTGACGCGCAGGTTGGCGTGGCGCGTCAGGTCGTAGGCGACCGAGATGTCCTCGTAGATCTTCGCGCCCGTCGTCGGCAGGTCGAACAGGTTCGACGGCTGCGGCGACTGGACCAGCTCGCCGGTCAGGATCTTGGTATCGTCGAGGAAGCGCGTGCGCAGCGTCACCTCGAGCCGGCTGGTGGCATAGGTCATCGTCGCGATGCCCTGCCAGCGCGGGTTGGGCAGATAGCCTTCCTCCTTGAACTCGGTCGCGGCGTTGTTGGCGTCGGTGAAGACGCGCAGCCGGTCGAGGTAGGTCGCCTGGCCGTTCAGGTTGACGTGCGCCGGCGTGCCGAACAGGTGGAGCGGGAAGGTGTAGTCGAGCGCGAGGTCGATGCCCCGCGTCTCCAGCCGGCCGACGTTCAGATAGCCGGTGGCGACGCTGGCGATGTTGAAATCGGCCCCGCGCGTGATCGCCTGGCAATAGGGGTTGGTCGCCGGGGTGACCGCGGTATCGGTGCATTCGAGCAGCACGGTCGACGGGTCGGTCGGCTGGATCGCCTGCTTCAGGTTGATGTCGTAATAGTCGGCGGTGATCCGCAGCCCCTTGGCGAAGGCCGGCGTCAGCGTCAGGCCGATCGTCCAGGTGTCGGCCTTTTCCGGCACCAGGTTGCGATTGCCGCTGTTGTAGACCGCCTTCGACCCTGTGCTGGCAACGAAGCCGTTGGGCGCACCGAGCGCGCGGCAGTTGGTGGTACGCGTCGCCGACCCCAGCGCGAGCTGATCGGCACTGCACGGATCGGTCAGGTTGGTGAAGGTCTGCGACGCGGGCGAGAACAGTTCCGACGCGTTCGGCGCGCGGACGGCGCGCGAGCGCTCGCCGCGGATGCGCAGCCAGCTCGTCGGGGCATAGGTGCCGCCGGCGTTCCACGTCCAGTTGGTGCCGCCGATGGTGTAATCCGACACCCGCGCCGCGCCCTGGATCGACAGCTCCTTGGCGAAGGGCACGTCCTTCAGCAGCGGCACGCGGATTTCGGTATAGGCCTCCTTGACGCCGACCGAGCCGCGCGATGGCTGCTCGCACAGCAGCTGCTCGCGGCAGCCCTGCGTCGCCGTCGACGGGAATGAGCCGGTGGTGTTGCGCCGCGCCTCGATGCCGAGCACGCCGCCGACCGGGCCGGCGGGCAACGTGAACAGGTCGCCGGTGATGTCGGCCCCGCCCATCGCCAGCTGCTGGCGGGCGTGATAATCGTCCTGCACCGACGAGTAAGCGATGCCGGCGGGAGTCGCCGCCGGGTTGAACACGTTCAAGGGCTGGCAGCCGTTGGCGCGCGCCGTGGCGCTGGCGCACGCCGGCTGCCCGTTCAGCAGGATGACGTTGATCGAATCGAGGAAGCGGTCCTGGTTGCGGCCGCCGATCAGATGGGTGTTGAGGTCGGTCTGGCCATAGCCGCCGAACACCTCCCACTTGAAGCGGCCGAGGGAGCCGTCGAAGCCGGCGGTGTACTGCTGGCTCAGCCGGTCGCTGTTCGAGCCGCGGCGGCCGAAATCCTCGTAGATGCGCTGGAACGGAAAGATCGGGCTGAACGGTGCGACGGCCCCGGCGAGCAGCGGCGGGACATAGGGGTTGGCGACGCTGATCGCGACCGTGCCGTATTCGAAATCGGCCGCCGGCTGCCACCGCGTCTTGACGCGCGTGTCGGTGATCCGGGCCTCGGCGAAGAACTGCACCGCATCGCTGAGCTTGTAGCCGAGGTTGAGCGAGCCGCCGAAGCGTTCGATCGGCAGCGACAGATTATCGTACTGCTGGAAGGTCGCACCGTCGCCGCCGATGACGATGCCGCCGAGATCGCCGGCCGCGCCGAAGTTGTACGGCCGAATCGAGGTGCCGCCAGGCGTGACGACATACACCTGGTTGATGCCGAACGGACGGAAGTCGATCACGCCGGCCTGGTTCGGCCCGGTGTAGCCGATCGGCTTGGAGGTGATGACATAGGGCACGGTCGCGCTCGGCGTCGCGCCGGCGGCGATCGCCGGGTTGTTGATCGTGCCGAGCAGGTTCGAGGCATAGCTGCGCTGGCTGGCGCGGACGCCGTCGACATAGTCGTAAAAGCCGTTGACCTCGATGCTGCCGCGGTTGTCGGCGAAGTGCGTGCCGCCTGTGACGGTGACGCCGTACGACTGGCCGTCGCCGCGCGAGGTGACGCCGCCGCGGCCGCGCACCTCGAGCCCCTCGAAGTCCTTCTTCAGGATGACGTTGACCACGCCCGACACGGCGTCGGCACCGTACACCGCCGACGTGCCGCCGGTGACGATCTCGACCCGCTCGACGAGCGGCGCGGGGATGGTGTTGAGGTCGACCGCGTTCGAGCCGAGGTCGCCCGGCACCTGGCGGCGGCCGTTGACCAGCACCAGCGTCCGCTCGTAGCCGAGCCGGCGCAGATCGATCAGGTTGAGCCCAGCCCCGGCGTAGAGGTTCTGCGAATTGCGGTCGCTGAAGCCGACGCCGATCGGGCCGAGCTCGCGCAGCGTGGTGGCGAGATTGTCGGTACCGTCGCGCTCGAGCTGGACCGTGCCGAGGCTGAGCACTGGGGCCGGCGTGGTGTCGGCGGTCTGGCGCAAGCGGGAACCGGTGACGACGATGTCGTCGGCCGGTGGCTGGCCGGCCTGCTCGACCGCGGTCGTCAGCGACGCGCCTTCGGCCGGCGGCCCGGCGGGCGGGGCGGTCTGCGCCGCCGCCGCTTGGGCGATCAGGGCGAGAAGCGAAGAGGTGACGAGCAAGTGCCGCATATCGAGAGCCCCTGTACCGATCTACGCCGGCCAAACTGCGATTTTGTGATCACAACACCGATCAAATCGGCTGTCAAGGGCAGAAGTGACGTTTTGCTGACAGCGGTAAATCAGGGGTGCAGGCTCAGCGGTGCAGCGTCGCGGGAGCGTCGGGCGCGGCGGCGTCGTGCGCCGCGCCGTCGAACAGGTGGAGGGCGGCGAACAGGTCAGCCCCGACCGGCCGCGGCCACGCCGAGTTGACGGCGATGACGATCTGCTCCCTGGGATAGACGAGGATCGACTGGCCGAAGATGCCCGACGCCTCGAAGGCGCGCGGGCCGATCCACCAGAAATAGCCGTAGCCCGACGGCGGCGGCTGGTCGTTGGCGATGCGGACGCTGGTCGCGGCGGCAAGATAGTCGGCCGGAACCACCTGCTTGCCGCCGGCGCGGCCGCCATCGAGGACGAACTGGCCGACGCGGGCATAGTCGCGCAGCGTCATCGACAGGCAGCAGCCGGCCGCCTCGCGCCCCTGGCCGTCGATGATCCAGGCGGCGTCGTGCTCCATGCCATAGGGCCGCCAGATCTTGGCCGATAGATAATCGGCGAGCGACATCCCGACGGCACGCGCGATGACCGCGCCGGCGAGGTGCGTCTCGGCGGTGTTGTAGTGCCACACGGTGCCCGGCGAGTGCGCGCGCGGAAGCGCCTTCAGCGCGCCGATCAGCGCGTCGCCCGAGCCGAAGCCGGCACGCGACAGGCGCGAGTTGTCGGAATCGGGATCGGTGTAATCCTCGGTCCACGCCACGCCCGAGCTCATCGTCAGCAACTGCCCGACGGTGACGCCGTCATAGGCCGAGCCGGCGAGTTCGGGGACGAAGCGGACGACGGGATCGTCGAGGCGGAGCTTGCCGTCGCCGATCGCCGCGCCGGCGAGAAGCGCAGTGACCGACTTTGCCACAGAGAACGAGGTCCAGGTGTCGTCCGGCCGGCGGCCCAGTCCGTAGCGTTCTAGCAGCACCTTGCCGTCGCGCAGCACGATGACGCCCGACACGCGATACGCCTGCATCCACTGCTCGACGGTCCAGGTGTGCCCGGCGACGGGCAGGGTCGGGTCGATCGGCGTGCCGGCGGGCAGCGGACGGACGGTCGCGCCGCGCTTGACGACGTGGTGGGGGAAGATGCGCTCGACGCTGCGGTAGCCGATCGCCTGCTGCTCGGGCGTCCACGTCAGCATCGAAGAGGCGCTCGGCAGGGCGGGGTCGGCCGCGGCCGGGACGGCGAGCAGCAGGGCGGCCGTAACGGCAGCGAGACGCATATCAGCCTCCGGGGGGCAGCGGATCGGGATCGCGCACGAAGCGCACGCCGGCGGCGCGATCGCCGTCGACCGTCAGGCCGGCGGCCGGGCCGCTGCCGGGATCGAAACGGACGGTGCGAAAGGCATAGTCCCAGCCTTCGAAGCGGTCGCGGTCGGTCGCTTCCAGGTGAAACGCGAGTTCGGAATTGAGCGGAGCGAGGACCAGCCCACCGCCTTCGGCGCGCACGCTCAGCGTGATGCCGAGCGCGGCGTTGCGGTAACGGCCGACGAAGCGTGCCGGATCGAGTGGCGGTGGCGGCGGCAGGCGGTGCAAGGCCACCTCGAACGGCACCGCGGCATTGACCCGGTTGTGCTCGACAAGGCCGGTGACGTGCTCGGCGGCGTCGCGCGCGGCGGTGAAGGCGGCGGTGCCGTCGGCGACGGCAAGGTCGCCGTTCGGCGTCACCTGCAGCGGCTGGTCGTCGTCGTCGCCGCTGCGCAGCATCAGCCGCCCGTCCCGATGGAACAGGCGCACCGCCGCGTCGGTGCGGCCGCCGGCGTAGACGCCGTCGAGGTCGGCCGGTGCCGGCGCCGGCGGCAGCGGCGCGGGCGGCGGCGGCGTACCGGCCGCCGGCAGCCACAGCCGCGCCACCGCATCGACCAGCGCGATCGGGTGGCGCTCGCTGTTGGTCAGGACGACGACGCCGAGGTCCTCGCTCGGAAAATAGCGGAGATAGTGGCGGAAAGAGCCGTCGGCCCCGCCATGCTCATAAGTCGTACGGCCGTCCGCCTGGTTGCGGTACAGGCCGGCGCGGTACAGGTTCGGAGCACCGCCGGTCAGCGTGCTCGGCTCGGCCAGCGCCGCGTACAGTTGCTTGCCGCCGAGTTGCCGCCCAGCCAGCGCGATGCCCCAGCGCGCCATGTCGTCGATCGTCGACACGACGCTGGTCGCGCCCCAGGTGCGGTAGGCGAGGAGCTGGCGGTGCCACTCCGGCCGGCCGGGGATCTGATAATAGCAGTTGACCCGCCCGCGGATCGGCTCCTGCAGCTCATCCTGGACGAGGGTGTCGGCCATGCCCAGCGGCGCAAAGACATCGGCTGCCATCGCTGCGCGGAAACTGCGCCCCTCGACGCGCGCGACGATGTCGGCGAGCAGCAGGTAATTGGTGTTGGAATAGGCATAGTCGCTGCCCGGTGCGAAATCGAGCTGTGGCACGCGGGCGATGGCGGCGCGAAGCATCTCCTGGGTGAAGACGTCCTGCCAGTCGCGCCCGCTCATTCGCAGCAGCGCCCACTGGTCCTTGAGGCCGCTGGTCATGCTCAGCAGGTGGCGGATGCGGACGGTCGCGCCGAAGTCGGGCAGCTCGGGCAGGTAGCGGTGGATGTCGGCGTCGAGGTCGATCCGCCCCTGCGCGACGAGCTGGAGCACGGCGAGACCGGTCATCTGCTTCGACAGGCTGGCAAGGTGGAACGCGCTGCGCGGCGTCAGCGGCGTCCCCTGCTCGAGATCGGCAAGGCCGCGAACACCGCGATAGACCACCTGGCCGTGGTGCCACACCGCCACCGCCAGCCCCGGTTCGTCGGCGGCGGCGGTGGCGCGGAGGAGGGCGTCGGTCGCGCCGACGCGCGGATCGGCAGCCAGCGCGGGTGCTGCCGCCGTCGCCAGCACGGCGGCGAGCGCGACGGCGAGGCGGGCGAGGCCTTTCACGCCTGCGGCCAGTCCGCGGCCGTCCGGCGGCAGCCGCCGTCCGGCCAGCCGCGCCAGCCGCGGCCGCGGACAATGCGCCCGGTCGGTGCCCCGGTGGCGACACCGTCGCGCACGGCGAAGCGGCCGTTGACCAGCACGTCGGTCACCCCGGTGGCGAGCTGGTGCGGGGCCTCAAACGTGGCGTGGTCCTGGATCGTCGCGGGATCAAAGATCACGACATCGGCGAAATTGCCGGCGCGCAGCCGCCCGCGATCCTTTAGGAACAGGATGTCGGCGGGCAGCGCGGTGACGCGGCGCACCGCCTCCTGGGTCGTCATCACGTGCTCGTCGCGGACATATTTGGCGAACAGCCGGGCGAACGAGCCGTAGGCGCGCGGGTGCGGCGACGATTTCAGGAACGCGCTTTCCGGGGCGAGGCCGCCCTCGTCTGAATCGATCGCGACGAACGGCTCGGCGAGCTGGCGGCGGACATTGTCCTCCGACATCAGGCTGTAGGCGACGCCGACGCGCGAGCCGTCTTCGGCGACGAGGTCGATCGCCGTCGCCGCCACCGACGTGCCGCGCATCGCCGCGACCTCGGCCAGCGTCTTGCCGGTCAGCGGCTTCAGCGCCGGGTTCTTGAACGCGAGCAGGCGCACGCCGCTGCCGCCGCCGGCCTGGAGGATATAGTTCTCCCACCCGTCGGGGTGCGCCTGCGCCATTTCGGCCAGCACCCTGGCGCGCGTCGCCGGATCCTTCAGGCGGGCGATCCATTTCTCCAGGCCACCATCCTGCACCCACGGCGGCATCGCCGCGTCGAGCCCGGTCGCGGCGGCGGCATAGGTGTACATATCGGCCGTCACCCTGACGCCGCCGGCCCGTGCGGCGTTGATCTGCGCGAGAACGGCGTCGCGCTTCCCCCAATTGTCGCGCCCGGCGAGCTTCAGGTGATAGATGTGCGCCGGGCCGCCACTGGCGCGGGCGATGGCGACGGTCTCGGCGACGGCGTCGGCGATATGATCGCCCTCGCTGCGCATATGGGCACTGTACAGCCCGCCGCAGCGTGCCGATTCGATCGCCAGCGCGGTCAGCTCGGGCGTCTTGGCGTAGGTCGCCGGGGCATAGATCAGCGCCGTGGTCAGGCCCATCGCGCCGTCGGCCATCGCCGCGTCGACCAACGCCCGCATCCGGTCGAGCTGGGCCGGCGTCGGCTGGACGTCGTCCTCGCCGAGCACCGCCGCGCGAACCGTCGGGTGCCCGACGAAGCTCGCCAGATTGGGGCCGATGCCGTGGCGCTCGACCGCGGCGAAATAGCCGTCGAGCGTCGACCAGGTGACCGGGTAGTGGAGGTCGCTCTGGCGCTCGGCGACCTGGCGCCGCATCGCGGGACTGAGCGGCCCCATCGATTCCTCGCCGATGACTTCGAGCGTCAC